>NZ_JBSFWT010000145.1:0-10422 GCF_053594975.1 Streptomyces sp. NPDC002537 | reverse complement strand
CCCAGCGGTAGCTGGGGGAGATTGAGGACGCGGCCGCAGGCCGCCCCCGCCGCAGGCGGCGAACCGGCCCGCAGCCGGGGCCCGGGGGGGGCGGACAGCTCCCGCCGCAGGCGGCAACGGCGGGGCAGCCAAAGGCCGGAGCACGTACCCGCCGCTACGACGTCGTCGCCTCGTCGCCCGGGTCCAGGGGCGGGGCGCCCACCCCGCAGTGGTACGCCGTTTCCGGGTGGCAGACAGGCCGCCGCGTGCGCCGCACCGCGAACCACGCCAGCGCCGACCCCACCACCAGCGCCCCGGCGCAGAAAAGCATCGAGCGCCGGAACGCACCCGTGAACGCCGCGGGATCGCGGTACGTGTCGCTCCTCATCCCTGCCAGCAGCGGCAGCGCGGCCACCGCGATCAGCCCCGCCGCGCGGGCCGCCGCGTTGTTGATGCCGCTGGCCAGCCCCGCGCGGGCGACATCGACCGAGGCCAGCACGGTGGACGTGAGCGGGGCGACGAGCACCACCATGCCCATGCCGAGCAGCACCAGCGCGGGCAGCACGTCCCGCCAGTACACGGCGCCCGCCCCGACCCGGGTCATCAGCAGCATCCCCGCCGCGCACAGCAACGGGCCGACGGTCAGCGGGATCCGCGGGCCGATGCCCTCCGCGACCCGGCCGGAGCGCGCGGACAGCAGCAGCATCAGGACCGTCGTGGGCAGCAGCGCGGTCCCCGCCTCCAGCGCGGACCAGCCCACGACCACCTGGAGCTGCAGCACCGACAGGAAGAAGAAACCGCTGAAGGCCGCGTAGACGCACACCGTCACGGCGTTGACCGACGAGAACATCCGGTTCGCGAAGATCTCCGGCGGCAGCATCGGATCCGCCCGCCGCGACTCCACCCGCCAGAACGCCACCGCCAGCAGCGCCCCGGCGACCGCCGGGCCGACCACCCAGGGCGAGGCCCCCTTCTCGGGCGCGGCGATCAGGGCGTATGTCACGGCGCCGAGCGCCAGCGCCCCCAGTGCCGCGCCGAGGACGTCGAACCGCCCGTGTGCTCCGGGGTCCCGGGTCTCCGGTACGAACTTGAGCGCCACGGGCACGCAGAGGGCCGCCACCGGCAGGTTGATCAGGAACACCCAGCGCCAGCCCGGTCCGTCCACCAGCCAGCCGCCCACGAACGGCCCCACCGCCGACGCCACCCCGCCGAGCCCCGACCACGCACCCACCGCGCCGGCCCGGTCGTCCGGGTGGAACACCGACTGGATCAGGGCGAGCGAGCCGGGGGTGAGCAGCGCCCCGCCGACGCCCTGCAGCGCACGCGCCGCGATCAGCACCCCGGCGTTCGGCGCCACCCCGCACAGCAGGGAGGCCAGCGCGAACCACACGACGCCCACCACGAACACCCGCCGCCGCCCGAACCGGTCGCCGAGCGCCCCGCCCAGCAGGATCAGCCCGGCGAGCGTGAGCATGTACGCGTTGATGGTCCACTGCAGCACGGCCAGATCGGCGTTGAGGTCCGCGCCGATGTGGGGCAGTGCCACATTGACGACGGTGCTGTCGAGCATCGCCATCCCGGACCCGAGCACGGCCGTCAGCAGGACGGCCCGCCCGGTGCGCGTCCCCAGCCGTACGGCGGGCGCGTCCGTGCCCACCGCCCCGGACGTCGTGGCCCCGGCCCGTGCCGAGTCACTCATGCTCGGATCATCCCCCGGCCGGGCCGGGCCCGCCAGTGAAGGGACCGCGCACGAAGAAGGTCCTGGCCCCGCTCGGCGAGCGGGGCCAGGACCTTTCGCGACTGCGCGCGCACCGTCACCGGTGCCGCACGGCTACTTCAGCTTCGTGCCCGTGGAACGCAGGTCGGCGCACGCCTTGGTGACGCGCTGCGCCATACCGGCCTCGGCGAGCTTGCCCCAGGTGCGCGGGTCGTAGGTCTTCTTCTCGCCGACCTCGCCGTCGACCTTCAGGACGCCGTCGTAGTTCTTGAACATGTGGGCCGCGACCGGACGGGTGAAGGCGTACTGGGTGTCCGTGTCCAGGTTCATCTTCACGACGCCGTTCTCCAGCGCGGTGCGGATCTCCTGCTCGGTGGAGCCGGAACCGCCGTGGAAGACGAAGTCGAAGGGGCTGGCCTTGCCGTACTTGGCGGCCACGCCCGCCTGGAGGTCCTTCAGCAGCTCGGGGCGGAGGACGACGTTGCCCGGCTTGTAGACGCCGTGGACGTTGCCGAAGGAGGCGGCCAGCAGGTAGCGGCCCTTCTCGCCCAGGCCCAGGGCCTCGGCGGTGCGCAGCGCGTCATCGACGGTGGTGTACAGCTCGTCGTTGATCTCGTGGCTGACGCCGTCCTCCTCGCCGCCGGTCGGGGTGATCTCGACCTCAAGAATGATCTTGGCGGCGGCGGCCTTGGCCAGCAGCTCCTGGCCGATGGCCAGGTTGTCGGCGAGGGACTCGGCGGAGCCGTCCCACATGTGCGACTGGAACAGCGGGTTCTGGCCCTGGGCGACGCGCTCCGCGGAGATCTCCAACAGCGGGCGGACGTAGCCGTCCAGCTTGTCCTTCGGGCAGTGGTCGGTGTGCAGCGCGATGTTCACCGGGTACTTCTTGGCGACGACGTGCGCGAACTCGGCGAGCGCGACGGCGCCCGAGACCATGTCCTTGCTGTACTGGCCGCCCAGGAACTCGGCGCCACCGGTGGAGATCTGGATGATGCCGTCGCTCTCCGCCTCGGCGAAGCCGCGCAGCGCGGCGTGCAGAGTCTGCGTCGAGGTCACGTTGATGGCCGGGTAGGCGAACTTGCCTGCCTTCGCCCGGTCGAGCATCTCGTTGTAGACCTCGGGGGTTGCGATGGGCATCTGTCCGCTCCTTGTGATGTGCGGGTGGGCGAGGGGGCCCTGACCTAGGGGGCGACGTTCATCGTCGTCCCCATCTTCCCAGACTCCCCGAATTGCTCCACATGGGTCCTTGCCCCGACAACGCCCGACGGGCGGCTGGTTTCACGTGAAACCAGCCGCCCGCCATGGACGCTTTGTAAAAACAGCAGGTCAGGAGAGGTCGAGGTCGCCCAGGGAGTAGCCCGTCACATAGCGCAGGCCCGCGCCCTCGATGGCCGACTCGGCGCCGCGGTCGACGATCGTCGCCACCGCGACGACCTCCGCGCCCGCCTCGCGGGCCGCCTCGACGGCGGTCAGCGGCGAGCCGCCGGTGGTCGAGGTGTCCTCGACCACCAGGACCCGGCGGCCCTTGATGTCCGGGCCCTCGATGCGGCGCTGCATGCCGTGCGTCTTCTGCGCCTTGCGGACGACGAACGCGTCGAGCCTGCGACCGCGCGCGGCGGCCGCGTGCAGCATCGAGGTGGCGACCGGGTCCGCGCCCAGGGTGAGACCACCGACGGCGTCGAAGTCCAGGTCGGCCGTGGCGTCCAGCATCACCTGGCCGACCAGGGGCGCCGCCTCGGCGTCCAGGGTGATCCGGCGCAGGTCGATGTAGTAGTCGGCCTCCTTGCCGGAGGAGAGGGTCACCTTGCCGTGGACCACGGCCTTGTCCTTGATCTGCTGCAGCAGGGCGTCACGCGCTTCGCTCATGCCGACGAGCTTAGGCCAGCGTCCGCCAGGTCCATGTCGTGGAGATCTCCAACGGGTCGATCGGGGTGACGAGCCGGGGCAGTGTGTTGAGTCCGTTCGGGGGACCGGACTGCGGCTCGACGCACACGGCCTCCGCCTGCTCGTCGTAGATCACGACCCACTCGGCGCGGCTGGCGACCTTCAGCTCCAGCGCGCCGGGCCAGGTCAGGGTGACGTCCACGCCGTCGGGCATCCCGAAGCAGTCGTCCCAGGGGCCGGGGAGCGGGGCGATGCGGCGGCCCGTCGGCAGGTGGTCGTCGCCGCGCTCCTCCTGCCACGCGGCGTCGAACGCGAGCTGCACGTCGTCGCCCGTGCCGAGGTTGCGCCGGAACCACGGGTGCCAGCCCGCCTGTGCCGGGAAGGAGTTGTCGTACGTCTCCACGCCCATGGTGAGCGTGAGGGAATCCGCCGCCAGCTCCACCATCTGGGTGACGCGGCCGCTGTACGGCCAGGGTTCGGCGAGGTCGTACGTGAAGGCCGCGGAGTCCTCCGCCACGCGGGCGGTGTGCCAGGCGGTGTCACGGCCGGTGCCGTGGATCGCGTGCGGGGCGGAGTTGACGGGCATCTGGTGGCGCTCGCCGCCGTTGCGGAACTGTCCCAACTCGATGCGGCCGCACCAGGGCACCATCGGGAAGGCACCGTACTTGGCGCCCTCCCTGAGGAGTTCGGTTCCGGCGATCCTGAAGCTGCTGATGCGGCAGCCGTTGCCGGGGTCGACGGTCAGCTCGGCGGTGCCGGCCTTGAGGTGGACCTCTTGTGTGTTGTCGGTGCTCACCTTGCCGACCCTATGGGCTGAGCCGCCGCGACGCCCGCGGCGGCGGGGCGGGCGGCTACCGCCGCCGCCGCAGCACCCGTCCCACCACGACCGCCGAGGCCAGCGCGACCGCCGCCGCGGGGGCGGCCCAGCGGAGGGCCGCGGCGGTGGCCGACGCCGCTTCCGGGGCCGGGACCGGCGCGTAACGCCCGCGGGGCGGCGCGTGGTCGACCTCCTCGGCACTGCGCCCGATCATCGTGCGGCGCGCGTGCGCGGCCTCCGCGGGCGGCTCGTCGTCCACGTCGTCGTCCTCGTCGAGGTCGTCGTCGGCCGACGGATCGAGGGACGGCGGCGGGACCTCGGTGTCGAAGACGCTGCCGCCCTCCAGCCGGGGGCCGTCGCCGGCCGCGCCCGCCTCCTCCTCCGCGTCCTCCCGCAACTCCTCCACGAGCGCGGCGGCGAAACGGTCCAGCAGACGGCGGGCGGTGGCCTCCGTGGTCTTCTCGTCGAACTCCGCGAGCCGGCCACCGCTGCCGACGGTCCCGGTGCAGACCAGCCGGGCGCCGTCGGGGGCCGGTTCCAGCACCCCGCGCAGCGCGAGCGTCACCGTGCCGGAGCCGCGCACCTCGGTGCCCTCGCCCGACAGCTCGTACGCGCCGTCGTGCTCGGTCAGGTGCAGCGAGCCCCGGTAGGTGATGGTCGAGCCACCTATGCGCAGCCGGAGGCGTCCGGCCACGAGCGCGCCGGAGGCGTCCGCGACGTCCTGTTGGAGGCCGGGCACACAGCGCACGACCCGGGCGGGGTCGGCGAGGACCCGGCGGACGGAGTCGACGGAAAACGGAACGAACACCTCATGCTCCATAGCAAGCGAGCCTACCCACCAGGCCCCTCACCAGTGCCTCTCAGGCCGAACTTTCCGCCGGACCCCGTGCCTTCGGGGGCCGGAAGGCGTCAGTCGCCGACCGTGAAGCGCTCGCCCACGTGCTGCGGCTTCTCGATCTCGTCGACGAGCGCGACCGCGTAGTCCTCGGCGGAGATCCGGCTCTTGCCGTCGGCGCCGATGACGAGGTCCTCCAGGCTCGTCCGGTACGTGCCGGTGCGCTCGCCGGGCTCGATCAGTCCGGCGGGGCTGATGTTGGTCCAGCGGACGTCGCCCACCGTGCGGTAGAAGTCCAGCGCGTCACCGTGCGCGTGCATGATCTGCAGCAGGAACTCGGGGAGCCCCTCGGCGTCCCAGACCTGCTTGCCGTCCGGCGTGCGCAGCGAGCCCGCGCCACCGACCGTGATCACACGGGGGGCCGCGTCGCCGAGCGTGCGCACCCCGGCCACCAGCGACTCGGCGGCGGGCTTGATGGTCGCGACGTGGCCGGGGCCGTCACCGCCGCCGACGGCGCTGACGACGACGTCCTGGTCCTTGGCGGCCGCGGCCACCGACTGCGGGTCGAGGACGTTGCCGGTGGTGACGGTGAGGGCCGGGTGGGACTCGGTGATCTTCGCGGGGTCGCGGACGACGGCCGTGACCTGGTGGCCGCGGTCCAGCGCCTCGCGCAGGATGCGGCTGCCGATGGTGCCGTTGGCGCCGAAGAGGGCGATCTTTGCCATGTGGGGGCTCCTGAAAGTGAGAAGAGGGAACGTGGGGGGGGTGTCAGTGCTGGTCGAGGGCCCGGGTGAGCGCCTGGGCGGAGGACATGGGACCGCCGAGCCGCCGCACTCCACCGGGGGTGTGGAGCAGCAGCGTGGGGTAGCTGTCGACGCCCAGTCGGCGCACCTCACGGAAGTCCGCCTCCGCCTCGCGGCGGGCGTCCGGGTCGGCGAAGACGGCCACGGCGGCCTCGGCGTCGACGCCGTCGAGCCCGGCGGCGACCGTGCGCAGGGTGTCCGGGGCGGAGAGGCTCCGCCCGTCGGCGTACCAGGCCCGCTGGAGCGCGCCCGCGAACTCCAGTGTCCTCTCGGGCGCCTGCCTGCGCAGCGCGACGAGGGCCGTCGCGGCGTCGGCGGAGTCCAGCACGGCCGTGCCCTCGGCGAACGCCTCGGCGTAGCCGGGGCCGAAGACCGCGCCGGTCAGCTCGCCGATCCGGAGGTCGGACTGCGGGATGTAGGGGTACGCGGAGACGGGCTGTGCGCGGGGTCCGGTGAAGAGCCCACCGCTGAGCACGGTCAGCTCGATGCGCTCGGCGTTCGCCGCGGCGAACTCGCGGACCGTCGGACCGAAGCCGTAACACCAGCCGCAGTAGGCGTCGAATGCATAAGTGAGCTTGTGCCGTGCCATGTCTTTCCCTGAAACGTTCAGCCGGTCCAGCCGGGGCCGACCGTGTGGTGCACACACCGTTGTGGTGCGTTATGACCAAGCTACGGCCGGTTTCCGGGCCCAACCAGGTACGCTCGGGTCTTCTCATGGTGAAAAAGCGACATGCGCAGCCGGACGAGAGCGGCGAGATCATCGAGCTCGCCTATCAGGCCCCACCGGGGACCCCCGCCGGTGTCGAGGTGATGACGCTCGCCGAGCTGCGCTCCCGCGCGCCCGAAGGACTGCTGGGGCGGCCGCAGCGGCTGGACTTCCACCAGATCGTCGTCGTCCGCTCCGGCTCCGCCGGGCACACCGTCGACTTCACCGGCTACTGGCTGGAGGAGGGCTCGGTGCTGTGGGTGCGCCCCGGGCAGGTGCAGCAGTTCGGGGCGGTGGAGGAGATCGAGGGCGCCGTCATCCTCGTACAGCCCAACTTCCTCTCGCCGGGTACGGCGGTCGCGGCCGTGGCCGACGACCCCTTCCGGCCCGTGCTGTGCCAGCCGGTCGGCCAGGACCGGGAGGCCGTCCTCTGCGCCGTGCACCATCTGGAGGCCGACTTCCGCACCAGCAGCGGCCTGCCCTCCGACGTGCACTCCACCGTCCTGCGCCATCTGCTGTCCGTGCTGGTGCTGCGCCTCGCGCACCTCACGGCGCCGGTGGGCAGCAGCGTGCCCGCGCCGGGCGATGCCTTCGTGCGCTTCCGGGCGGCCGTCGAACGGGACTTCGCGGCCACGCACCGGGTCGCCGACTACGCCCGCACGCTCGGCTACTCGCCCCGCACCCTCTCGCGCGCGGCCCTCGCCGGCGCGGGGGTGGGCGCCAAGGAGTTCATCGACCGGAGGGTGATGCTGGAGGCGAAGCGCCTGCTCGCGCACAGCGAGCTGCCAGCCGCCCGGATCGCGGAGCGGATCGGCTTCGACGACGCGGCGAACTTCTCCAAGTTCTTCCACCACCGCGCCGGTTGCTCCCCGGGGGCCTTCCGCACGGACCTGCGGGACTCCGCCCCTCAGTCCGCGTAGCGGGGGTGCATGAGCGTCGACGGCAGCGCCCCCTGCTCCCTGCCGCGCTCGGCGGCACGGGCGCCGGCCGCCAGCTCCGCCGGGGTGAGGGAACGCAGCGCGGGCCGCACCGCGGGGAGTTGGAGGGGTATGGACTCCCGGGCGGCCAGCACGAAGCCCCAGTCGTCGCCCTCGCCACCGCGCCCGTCGCCCCGCCGCGCGGCACCGGCGGGCCCGCCGCCGTCCACCCGGTAGGGCCGGGTGGCCAGCCCCAGCGAACGGACCGTGGCCTCCACCGTCCAGAAGACGTGCGGGCGGGCGCCGACCGTGCCCGCGTGGATCGCGATCCGGCCGCCGGGGGCCAGGCCGCGCTCCGCCAGGCCGTAGAACTCCTGGGAGTACAGCTTGGTGCTGGGGGTGATGCCCGGGTCGGGCAGATCCGAGATCACCACGTCGTACGGGGGCTCGACGGCGGGTACGGAGCGCAGCCACTCGAAGGCGTCACCGGTGACCGTGCGCACCCGCGGGTCGCGGAAGGCGGCCCGGTTGAGCGCGGCCAGGTCACGGTCGGTGCACGCCAACCGCAGTACGGCCGGGTCGAGTTCGACGACGGTGACCGAGGCGACGTCCGGATAGCGCAGCACCTCGCGCAGGGCGAGGCCGTCGCCGCCGCCGAGCACCAGGACCCTGCGGTGCGGGCCGGACATCGCGGGGTGGACCAGCGCCTCGTGATAGCGGAGCTCGTCGTCCCCGCTGACCCGTAAGCGGCCGTCCAGGAAGAGCGACAGCGGCTTCCCGCTGCCGCCACCGCCCGTGAGCACGACCTCCTGCACGTCCGACTGCACGGCCACCCGCACATTCGAGCCGTATACCGCGCGGCGGGCGGCGCGCTCGAACGGGCCGGTGAGCACCGTGCCCACCGCCAGCAGCGCCAGCACCAGGGCGTTGGCGACGAGCAGCGCCCACCGCGCCCGCACGCTCAGGTCGCCGCGGAACAGCCACAGCACCAGCGCCCCGCCCGCCGCCGCGTTGACCGCGCCGGTGAACAGCGCGCCCGTCAACTGCCCCAGCACCGGCAGCAGCAGGAAGGGGAAGGCGAGCCCGCCGACGAGCGCGCCCACGTAGTCGGCGGCGAAGAGATCGGCGACCGCGCCGCCCGCGTCCTGCCGCCGGATGCGCTGGATCAGCGTCATCAGCAAGGGCACTTCGGCCCCGATCAGCACCCCGATGGCCAGGGAGAACCCCACCAGGGCGAGCCGCGCCTGCCCGAACCAGGCGAAGCAGGCGTAGAGCGCCATCGCCGACAGGCCGCCCGCCAGGGCCAGGGCCGCCTCGACGGCCGCGAACCCCAGCGCGGCCCTGCCCCGCAGCCGTTTGGCGAGCAGCGAGCCTATGCCCATCGCGAAGACCATCACCGACAGCACGACGGACGCCTGGGTGACGGAGTCGCCGATCAGATACGAGGCCAGAGCGACCAGCTCCAGCTCGTACACCAACCCGCAGGCGGCGCAGATGAAGACGGTGGTCAGGACCACGAAGCGGCCGAGCCCGGCCGGTACGGGCAGCCGCGCCGACACCGGGCGGTAGATCATGATGGGAACGCTACGTCACGATCCGACAACCTTTTGTCACCCACAAGGGTTGATTACAGGTGTTCCATGGCCGGTTCGCCCCTCCGGGCGGCTTCAGAGCGGCGCCGTCGTCCGCGCGGCCACCCGCGTCCTGGTGGCGACCAGCCGGCCCTCCTGCGGATAGGCGTGCCAGGTGCGCCAGCTGACCTGGCCCTCGCACCGCTGCGCGAGCAGCGCGGTGAAGGCGTGCGGGCTGCCCGGGAAGATGCCCGCCAAGCCGTACGGATGCTCGGCGACCAGCGCCAGCAACTCCTGTGCGCGGCCCGCGAAAGAGCCGTGCGACAGCGTCTCTATCCGGGCCGCGAACTCGTACTCCCAGGCCCCGACGCGTTTGGCCACGCCCAGCGGCAGGGGCGTCGCGCTGCCCGGCAGACAGGCGACGGTCTCCGAGCAGACGCCGTCCCCCTCCTCCAACAGCACCTGGTGGGAGGCGCCGAGCAGGCGCAGCTGGACCTGGGAGTCGGCGAACTGCAGATCGAGGACGGCCAGGGCGGGGAGGGGGTCCTTCCCCAGACACCAGGCGAGATCGGCGGCGCGGGTATCGGTGTAGGTGGTCGTGAGGGTGGTGAGCATGGGTCGGCTCCGCAAGCACGCAGTGGAGGGTGGGCCGGCCCGCCGAGGAGGACCAGGGTCTTCGAGTGCGCCGGCTCATGCCCACAGACGAGTGTTCCGTGGGGTCCGAGGACAGTGATTCCGAGGATTCCGCGAGGAGTCGTCTCTGACACGTGTCTCTGAATGAGAGGGAATCATGAATTGACCGGTGCTCACAGCGTTTTTACCCATCTCATCGTGTTTTCCATCCACGCGAGGGCCGGGCAGTTCAACTGTTCAGAATCATTGCGACTTCCAGGCCTCCGACAAGCGGCCGGACGCATATGCGATCAAGCATGGGTCATCTGCAAATCCCCAGATCAAAGGGCGTTCCTGAGCTTCTTCGACCGTTTGTCCACGGATTCTTCACGAGTACGGAACGAGAAACGCACGGTGCCGCAGGGCGCATTGGGGCGCGGACCAAAGGCGGGCGCATGAATTCCCACCACCCCGGCGCGCGGCGGGAGTTCGTCACGGAATCGCACGCCGCTCGGGCACGTCCACGCGCGGACGTCCGGGGTGATGCCCAGCACGACGAGCATCAGCAGGTAGCGCAGCGC
>NZ_JBSFWT010000144.1:0-10485 GCF_053594975.1 Streptomyces sp. NPDC002537 | reverse complement strand
CCAGCCGGCCCGGCGAGGTGACGGCGGCGAAGGCGGTGCGGACGGTGTCGATGTCGAGCGTGCGGGCGTGCTGCGAGCCGGCATGCGGCTCCCGGACGACCGGCTCTTGTGGGTTCGTTACGCCTTGCGGAGACGGAACGTCAGGGCGAGACCCTCGTCCTCGAACGGCTCGCCGTAGGAGCCGTCGGCCTCTCCGGATTCGAAGTCGGTGGCGAGCACCTCGTCCGCGATGAGCCCGGAGTGCTCGACCAGCGAGGTGGTGGTCTCCTCGTCCGAGGAGACCCAGCGCAGGGCGATCCGGTCGGCGACGTCGAGGCCGCTGTTCTTGCGGGCCTCCTGGATCAGCCGGATCGCGTCACGGGCGAGGCCCGCCCGGCGCAGCTCCGGGGTGATCTCCAGGTCGAGCGCCACCGTGGCACCCGAGTCGGAGGCCACCGACCAGCCCTCGCGCGGGGTTTCGGTGATGATGACCTCGTCGGGGGAGAGCGCCACGGTCTCGCCGTCGACCTCCACCGAGGCCGTACCCTCGCGCAGGGCCAGCGACAGCGCCGCGGCGTCCGCCTCGGCCACGGCCTTGGCCACGGCCTGGACGCCCTTGCCGAAGCGCCGTCCGAGCGCCCGGAAGTTCGCCTTCGCGGTGGTGTCGACCAGCGAGCCCCCGACCTCCGAGAGGGAGGCGAGCGAGGACACGTTCAGCTCCTCGGTGATCTGGGCGCGCAGCTCCGGGCCCAGGGCCTCGAAGCCGGCGGCCGCGACCAGCGCGCGGGACAGCGGCTGCCGGGTCTTGACGCCGGACTCCGCGCGGGTGGCGCGGCCCAGCTCGACCAGACGGCGCACCAGCAGCATCTGCCGGGACAGTTCGGGGTCGATCAGCGAGGCGTCGGCCTGGGGCCAGGTCGACAGGTGCACCGACGCGGGGGCCTCCGGAGTCACCGGGACCACCAGGTCCTGCCACACCCGCTCGGTGATGAACGGCACCAGGGGCGCCATCAGCCGGGTGACCGTCTCGACGACCTCGTGCAGCGTGCGCAGCGCCGCCGCGTCGCCCTGCCAGAACCGGCGGCGGCAGCGCCGCACATACCAGTTCGACAGGTCGTCCACGAAGGACGACAGCAGCTTGCCCGCGCGCTGCGTGTCGTACGCCTCCAGGGCCTGGGTGACCTGGTCGGTCAGGGCGTTGAGCTCGCTGAGCAGCCAGCGGTCGATCAGCGGGCGGTCGGCCGGGGCCGGGTCGGACGCGGAGGGCGCCCAGCCGGACGTCCGGGCGTAGAGGGCCTGGAAGGCGACCGTGTTCCAGTAGGTGAGGAGCGTCTTGCGGACGACCTCCTGGATCGTGCCGTGCCCGACGCGGCGCGCGGCCCACGGGGAGCCGCCGGCGGCCATGAACCAGCGGACGGCGTCGGCGCCGTGCTGGTCCATCAGCGGGATCGGCTGGAGGATGTTGCCCAGGTGCTTGGACATCTTCCGGCCGTCCTCGGCGAGGATGTGGCCGAGGCAGACCACGTTCTCGTACGACGACTTGTCGAAGACGAGGGTGCCGACCGCCATCAGGGTGTAGAACCAGCCGCGGGTCTGGTCGATGGCCTCCGAGATGAACTGCGCCGGATAGCGCTTCTCGAAGAGCTCCTTGTTCTTGTACGGGTAGCCCCACTGGGCGAAGGGCATGGAACCCGAGTCGTACCAGGCGTCGATGACCTCCGGCACGCGGACGGCGGTGTGCGAGCAGCCGTCGGCGGTGCAGGTGAAGGTGACGTCGTCGATGTACGGGCGGTGCGGGTCCAGCGCGCTCTGATCGCTGCCGGTGAGCTCGGTCAGCTCGGCGAGCGAGCCGACGCAGGTGAGGTGGTCGTCCTCGCAGCGCCAGATCGGCAGCGGGGTGCCCCAGTAGCGGTTGCGGGAGAGCGCCCAGTCGATGTTGTTGTTCAGCCAGTCGCCGAAGCGGCCGTGCTTGACCGAGTCCGGGAACCAGTTGGTCTTCTCGTTCTCCTGGAGCAGCCGGTCCTTGACGGCCGTGGTGCGGATGTACCAGGAGGGCTGCGCGTAGTAGAGCAGCGCGGTGTGGCAGCGCCAGCAGTGCGGGTAGCTGTGCTCGTACGCCACGTGCTTGAACAGCAGGCCGCGCGCGGACAGGTCCTCGACCAGCGCCTCGTCGGCCTTCTTGAAGAACTGCCCGCCGACGAGGGCGAGGCCCTCCTCGAACGTGCCGTCCGGGCGCACCGGGTTGACGACCGGCAGGCCGTAGCCGCGGCAGGTGCGGAGGTCGTCCTCACCGAAGGCCGGGGCCTGGTGCACCAGACCGGTGCCGTCCTCGGTCGTCACGTACTCGGCGTTGACGACGAAGTTGGCACCCTCCAGCTCGACCAGGTCGAACGGGCGGCGGTACGCCCAGCGCTCCATCTCCCGGCCGGTGAAGGACTCGCCGGTGGCCGTCCAACCCTCGCCCAGGGCCTTCTCCAGCAGCGGCTCGGCGACGACGAGCCGCTCCGTGCCGTCCGTCGCGACGACATAGCGGACGTCGGGGTGCGCGGCGACGGCGGTGTTGGAGACCAGGGTCCAGGGGGTGGTCGTCCAGACCAGCAGCGCGGCCTCGCCCGCGAGCGGGCCGGAGGTCAGCGGCAGCCGGACGTAGACCGAGGGGTCGACGACCGTCTCGTAGCCCTGCGCCAGCTCGTGGTCCGACAGGCCGGTGCCGCAGCGGGGGCACCAGGGGGCGACGCGGTGGTCCTGGACCAGCAGGCCCTTGTCGAAGATCTCCTTCAGCGACCACCACACCGACTGGACGTACTCGGGGTCCATCGTGCGGTACGCGTCGTCCAGGTCCACCCAGTAGCCCATGCGGGTGGTGAGCTCGGCGAAGGCGTCCGTGTGCCGGGTCACCGACTCGCGGCACTTGGCGTTGAACTCGGCGATGCCGTACTTCTCGATGTCCTGCTTGCCGTTGAAGCCCAGCTCCTTCTCGACCGCGAGCTCGACCGGCAGGCCGTGGCAGTCCCAGCCGGCCTTGCGGCCGACGTGGTAGCCCTGCATCGTGCGGAAGCGGGGGAAGACGTCCTTGAAGACGCGGGCCTCGATGTGGTGGGCGCCGGGCATGCCGTTGGCGGTCGGCGGGCCCTCGTAGAACACCCACTCGGGGCGGCCTTCGGACTGTTCGAGGCTACGGGCGAAAACCTTGCTCTCGCGCCAGAAATCGAGCACGGCGTGCTCGAGCGCGGGCAGGTCCACCTGAGCGGGTACCTGGTGGTACTGCGGCTGCGGACTCATCGGGTGCTTCCTCCGGCGGGACGTCATTGCGCTGTCCGTCGGAGGGACGAGAGACGCTGCGCTCCCGCGGTACCACCCTCCTTGGCCGCAGACGCTGCGCCTGTGGCCCCCTCATTGGGTCGCGATGCCGGTTCTACTGACCGCCGGGCGGACCCGGGGCGTTCTTCCGGCGGCTCGGGGCTGATCTTCACACCGCGCACGCCCCCGGGCTTCCACCGTCCCCGAGTCGCTCCTGGCTGCGTGCGGCGCTACTCGTCCCTTCCACGCCTTTCGCTGCGCCCAGTGTAAGGGCCCGTGCCGACCGCGGCCCACCGGATATCGGCGGGGCCGTGCGGGGACTGATTACAGGGCCGGGGGCGGGGCACAACGGTGGCGACCGGCGTGCCCCGTTGCCGCGTGCCCGGCGGGGATTTATCGTTCCGGCACGATTCGCGCGCAAGATCATAAAATGTGAAGGGGCCGCGATCATGGTGGCGAAGAAGACTGCGGCCGCGAAGGCGGCCAAGGCCGCACCCGCGCAGAAGGCCGGCCCCGCCTCGTCTGCGTCCGCGGCCGAGGCCGCTCCGGCGAGTGCGGCCAAGGCCGCTCCGGCCAAGAAGGGTGCGGCGAAGGCGGCGCCCGTGAAGAAGGCGGCGAAGGCGGCTTCGGCCAAGGCCGCCCCTGCGAACAAGAGGGCCGCGGCTTCGTCGGCCAAGAAGGCGGCGGGGGCTTCGCCCGCCAAGAAGACAGCCCCGGCCAAGGCCACCAAGAAGGCCGCTCCGGCCAAGGCCGCCAAGGCCGCTCCGGCCAAGAAGAGTGCGGCCAAGGCCGTGTCCGCCAAGAAGAGCGCGGCGAAGGCCGCCGGGGCCACCGCCGCAGCGGGCGGCGGGACAGGGGCAGGGGCGCTGGCCGTGCGGCCGGGGGAGGAGCCGTGGTCGGCCGCGGAGGTCTCGGAGGCCCGTACGGAGTTGCAGAGCGAGGTGCTGCGGCTGCGTGCGGAGATCGCCCACTCGCAGGAGGCGATCAGCGGGCTGATGCGGGACTCCGGTGACGGCGCCGGTGACGACCAGGCCGACACCGGCACCAAGAACATCACCCGGGAGCACGAGCTGGCCCTGGCCGCCAACGCCGGTGAGATGCTGGAGCAGACCGAGCGGGCGCTGGAACGGCTCGACGCCGGTACGTACGGGCTCTGCGAGAACTGCGGCAAGCCCATCGGCAAGGCCCGTATGCAGGCATTTCCGCGGGCCACCCTGTGTGTGGAGTGCAAGCAGCGCCAGGAACGCCGCTGAACCCGCCATGCGTGCGTGCCGTACCCTCGTCCTCAAGTCAGGAGCGCGGGACGACGTCGAAGGACTCACGTGACAGAGGCGGAACAGACCACCGGTACCCCGGAGAGCGGGGCGGCGGCCGGCCGGACGGGCGGAGCGCGGGGCGGACGGCGTATCGGCGTGCTCCTTGTGGCGGCCACGTTCGCCTACCTCCTCGACCTGGGCAGCAAGCTCCTCGTGGTGGCCAAGCTGGAGCACCACGACGCGATCGAGGTGTTCGGCACCTGGCTCCAGTTCGAGGTCATCCGCAACCGCGGCGCGGCCTTCGGCATCGGTGAGGCCATGACGATCGTCTTCACGGTCATCGCGTCCGCCGTGATCGTGGTCATCGCCCGGATCGCCCGCAAGCTCTACAGCCTGCCCTGGGCGATCGCGCTCGGGTTGCTGCTCGGCGGGGCGCTCGGCAACCTCACCGACCGGCTCTTCCGCTCGCCCGGCGGCTTCGAGGGCGGTGTCGTGGACTTCATCGCGCCCGCGCACTTCGCGGTCTTCAACCTCGCGGACTCCGCGATCGTCTGCGGCGGCTTCCTGATCGTGATCCTCTCCTTCCGCGGTCTGGACCCGGACGGCACCGTCCACACCGATTGAGAGCGGGCCCGCGGGGGTCCGCGCGGACGCTGCCGTACGGGCCTGTCGGAGCCGTCCGTCATACTCGACGGGTGAGCACCATTCCGGAGATCCGCGCCCTGCCCGTACCCGATGGCCTCGAAGGCGAGCGAGTCGACGCCGCCATCGCCCGTATGTTCGGCTTCTCCCGCACCAAGGCGGCGGAGCTGGCGGCGGCGGGCAAGGTCCAGCTCGACGGCGCGGCGGCCGGGAAGTCCGACCGGGTGACCGGCGGGGCCTGGCTGGAGGTCGAGATGCCGGCCGCCCCCGCGCCCGTGCAGATCGTCGCCGAGCCCGTCGAGGGCATGGAGATCGTCCACGACGACGACGACATCGTGGTGATCGTCAAGCCCGTCGGCGTGGCCGCGCACCCCAGCCCCGGCTGGACCGGCCCCACCGTCATCGGCGGTCTGGCCGCCGCGGGCTACCGCATCTCCACCTCGGGCGCCGCCGAGCGCCAGGGCATCGTGCACCGCCTGGACGTCGGCACCTCCGGCCTCATGGTCGTCGCCAAGTCCGAGCGCGCCTACACCCTGCTCAAGCAGCAGTTCCGCGAGCGCACGGTCGACAAGCGCTACCACACGCTGGTCCAGGGCCACCCGGACCCGATGAGCGGCACCATCGACGCCCCCATCGGCCGCCACCCCAACCACGACTACAAGTGGGCGGTCACCGCCGACGGCAAGCCGTCGGTGACGCACTACGACCTCATCGAGGCGTTCCGCGCCGCCAGCCTCCTCGACGTCAAGCTGGAGACCGGCCGCACGCACCAGATCCGCGTGCACATGTCCGCCCACCGGCACCCCTGCGTCGGCGACCTCACCTACGGCGCCGACCCGACGCTCGCCAAGCGGCTGAAGCTCACCCGCCAGTGGCTGCACGCCGTCCGGCTGGGCTTCGAGCACCCCGAGGACGGGCGCTGGGTGGAGTTCGAGAGCGAGTACCCGGAAGACCTGCGGCACGCCCTGGAGATCATCCGGGCCGAGAGCTCATGAGCCCGGCGGCGCCCGTGACCGTGCGCGTCGTCGGCCCCGACGACCTGAGCGGCTGCCACGCGGTGCGCCGTGAGGTCTTCGTGGCGGAGCAGGGCGTCCCGGAGGCCGAGGAGATGGACGCGTACGACGCGCACGCCGTCCACTTCCTGGCCTCCGGCCCGGCCGGCCCCGTGGGCACGGTCCGCTTCCTGCACGGCGCGCCCGCCCGGAAGAAGTACGGCCACGCGGGCGTGGCCGACGACACCACGGCCGTCCTCGGGCGGCTCGCCGTCACCCGTGCCGCACGCGGCACGGGCCTGGGCGCCGTCCTCGTCCGCGCCGTGGAGGAGGAGGCCCGGCGGCTGGGGCTGACCCGGGTCTATCTGGAGGCGCAGACGCATGCGCTCGGCTTCTACGAGCGGTTGGGGTACGGGGCGTTCGGTCCCGTCTTCGACGAGGGCAGCGGGATTCCGCACCGGGCCATGGTGAAGGTGCTCTGACGCCTGGCGCCTTGGCGGCCGGCGGTCGGCCGGGGCGCCCGGGTGCGCCTGCGGCGGGCTTGTTCCCCAGCCCCGCCCCTTCCCGAAACTGGGGGCAAGCCCCCAGACCCCCGCAACACGGCTTCGCCGCGTTGTCCTCAAACGCCGGACGGGCTGATTTTCCGGACCGTGGGTTTTGACCCACAGGTCCGCAGGTTGCGGACTACGGTCCGCGAGATTCAGCCCGTCCGGCGATTGAGGACGCGGTCGTAGGCCGCTCCGATCCTCCCGAGCCGCCTCGCAGAGCCCGTGGCAGGCTGGGGCTGGTCGAAATGCGGTTATATCGCCCGGAGGGCCCCCGTGGATCAGCTCGCCCTGTTGTTCGTCCTGCTCATCGGGGCGGTCGTCATGGTGCCGCTCGCGGACCGGCTGGGGCTGCCCTCTCCGGTGCTGATGACGCTGGCCGGGATCGTCCTCGCGCTGCTGCCCTTCGTACCCAATGTGGCCGTACCGCCGGAATTCATTCTTCCGCTGCTGCTGCCGCCCCTGCTCTACGCCTCGGTGCAGCGCACTTCCTGGCGGCAGTTCACGGCCAATGTGCGGCCCATCTTCCTGCTCGCCGTGGCGCTCGTGTTCGTCACCACCGCGGCCGTCGCCGTGGTGGCCGATGCCGTCGTCCCGGGGATCTCGGTGGCCGCGGCCGTCGCGCTCGGCGCGCTCGTCGCCCCGCCCGACCCGGTCGCCGCCACCGCCGTCGCGGGCTCCCTCGGACTGCCGCGCCGCCTGGTGTCGATCCTGGAGGGCGAGGGTCTCTTCAACGACGTCACCGCCATCGTGCTCTACCACGTGGCCATCGCCGCGGCCGTCAGCGGCAGCTTCTCGCTCCCTGGCGCGTTCGGCGAGCTGGTGCTGTCCGCCGTGGTGGCCGTGGCCGTCGGACTGGCGCTCGGCTGGGCGGCCAAGCGGCTGATGGACCTGCTCGGCGACGCCACGCTGCAGATCGGCCTGACCCTGCTGGTCCCGTTCGTCTCGTACGTCCTCGCCGAGGAGTTCAAGGGCTCCGGCGTCCTCGCGGTGCTCACCTCCGCGCTCTTCCTCGCCGAGTACGCCATGGACGCCGACGACGTCCTCGGACGGCTCGCCGGGCACACCTTCTGGGAAGTCGTCGACACCCTCGTCACCGGTGTCGCCTTCGGCCTCATCGGCCTCGAACTCCACCACGTTGTCGGCGTCGCCGCGGGCCGCTGGGGCGAGATGCTGAGCGTCAGCGCCGCCGTCGTCGGGGTCGTCGTGGGCGTACGGCTGCTGTGGCTGCTGCCCGCCGCCTGGCTGGCGAAGCGGCTGCACAGCCGCCGGGACATCGACGAGGACATCCCGCTGAGCTGGCGCGAGACCGTGATCATGTGGTGGTCCGGGATGCGCGGGGTCGCGTCCGTCGCCCTGGCCCTCGCCATCCCGCTGACCATGGACGACGGCTCGCCCTTCCCCGCCCGCGACGAGATCCTCTTCATCGCCTTCGCCGTCATCATGGCCACCCTCGTCCTGCAGGGCCTGACCCTGCCCCGGCTGGTCCGGCTGCTGGGCGTGCAGCCGGACGCCGACGCCGAGCGGGAGTTCGCGCGCAGGCTCGCCGTCCGCGCCGCCAAGGCCGCCAAGCTCCGGCTCATGGAGATCGGCCAGGGCGAGGAGATCCCCGACGACCTCATGGAGCAGCTCAAACGGCGCGCGTACGACGTCGGCGCCCGCATCAGCCCCGACATGCTCGACGAGGAGCGGCGCGAGGCCCACGCCCGGCGCGTCGACCGCATCCGCACCGTCCAGCGCATCCAGGGCGAGATGCTCTCGGCCGCCCGCCACGAGGTGCTCGCCGCCCGGAGCGAGCCCGGCGCCGACCCCGAGGTGGTCGACCGGGTACTGCGCCACCTGGACGTACGGAGCCTGCGCGGCGGCTGACGCTCAGACCGCCCCGGAACCGGGCGCGTCCGCCACACCCGGCGCGGGCGCGGTGTTCACCCGCGGCAGCGCGTACGGGTGCTCGCGCCGCAGCCACGCGATCAGCTGTTCGCGCACCACGCAGCGCAGCGCGAAGATGTCGTCGGCGTCCTTCGCGGTCACCAGCGCCCGCACCTGGATCGTGGTCGGAGTGGTGTCGGTGACCACCAGGCTCCAGTTGCGCTCGTCCCACTCCAAGGAGGACTTGAGCACCTGGTGCAGGTGCTCGCGCAGCAGGTCGATCGGCGCCGAGTGGTCGAGGTGCAGGAAGACCGTGCCGGTCATCCGGGGGCTGTTGCGCGACCAGTTCTCGAACGGCCTGCCCGTGAAGTACGACACCGGCATGGTGATGCGCCGCTCGTCCCAGGTGGCCACCACCAGATAGGTGAGGGTGATCTCCTCGACCTTGCCCCACTCGCCGCCGACCACGACGGTGTCCCCTATGCGCACCACGTCGCCGAACGCGATCTGGAGCCCCGCGAACAGGTTCCCCAGCGTCGACTGGGCGGCCACACCGGCCACGATGCCGATCAGGCCCGCCGACGCCAGCAGCGACGTCCCCACGGTCTGCATGTCCGGGAACGTCAGCAGCATCGCGGCGGCCGCCACCACACAGATGGCCGCGGCGACGATCCGCTGGATCAGCGTCACCTGCGTACGCACCCGGCGCACCCGGGCCGGGTCGGGCGCACCGGCCGCGTAGCGCGCGTACATCGCCTCCACTATCGCGACGGCGACCCGTACCCCCAGCCACGCGCACGCCCCGATCAGCACCAGGGTCAGCGCCTGGCCGACCGCCTGCCGGCGCCACGCCGTGAGGTCCGCGGAGAGATAGCCGACCCGCAGCAGCGCCGTGCACAGCACCAGCCGGAACGGCCACCGGCAGCGTCGCAGCAGGCCCCAGAACGGGGTGTCCGGGCTCCGGGCGCCGATCCGGCGCAGCGCCTGGTCCGCGATCCACCCCACGATCGCGGTGACGACCAGCGCGCCGCCGATCACGTACAGCGGGCGCAATATGCCCTCCATGGACACCTCGGCTCCTTCCGGCCGGCCGCGGCTCACCGGTGGACGCTTCCCTCCGACCGTAACTGGCACGATGGGGGCACGCGATCCACCTGTAAGGAAGTGACTCCAGTGGCGTCCTCTACCACGATTGTCCTTTTTCATTCGGCCTACGGTCTCCGGCCGGCCGTGCACGCCGCCGCCGAGCGGCTGCGCGCCGCCGGGCACGAGGTGCACGTCCCCGACCTCTTCGACGGCCGGACGGCGGACACCGTCGAGGAAGGCATGGCGATCAAGGACGAGATCGGCAAGGAGGAGCTGCTGAAGCGCGCCATCACGGCGGCGGCACCGCTGTCCGACCGCGGGCTGGTCTACGCCGGCTTCTCGCTCGGCGGCTCGATCGCGCAGAACGTGGCCCTGGCCGACGAGAAGGCGCGCGGGCTGCTGCTCCTGCACGGCACGTCCGACCTCGCCGAGGACGCCTCCGTGGACGAGCTGCCCGTGCAGTTGCATGTGGCGGACCCGGATCCGTTCGAGCCGCACGACTGGCTGAACGCGTGGTACCTGCGGATGCGGCGGGCCGGGGCGGAGGTGGAGGTGCACCGTTACCCGGGGGCCGGGCATCTGTTCACGGATCCGGAGCTGGCGGATTACGACGCGGAGGCCGCCGATTCCGCGTGGCGGGCGGCGCTGGCGTTTGTGGACGAGGTCGCGGGGGGCTGAGCCCCGCCGCTGCGCCTGCGGCGGGCTTTGTCCCCCACCCCGCCCCTTCCCGTAACCGGGGGCAAGCCCCCAGCCCCCCGTAACACGGCTTCGCCGCGTTGTCCTCAATCGCCGGACGGGCTGGATTTTCAGCCCGTC
>NZ_JBSFWT010000143.1:0-10656 GCF_053594975.1 Streptomyces sp. NPDC002537 | reverse complement strand
GAGCTCGGTGGAGAAGCTCAGGCCGAACACGTCGAAGGCCTTGACCGGGCGGTGCGCGTCCACGGTGAACTGCGGCACCTTGTGCTCGCGCATCACCCTGGTAGGCGGGCTGGCCGCCGAGCTGGCCGAAGTGGCCGTGCCCGCCGTACTGCCCGTAGCCCGCGAGCTGGTGGCCGAACCCCGCGAACCTCAGTTCCTCCTCGCCGGTGCGGTCGAAGGGGAGCGCCCGGAACGAGCGGCGGTACTCGGAGTAGAGCGCGTCGTAGATCGGGGTCACCGAGACGGGGTGGCTCTGCGGGGCGGCATCGCGGGGTGGCCGCATGCCGGGGATGTGATTCGGGTACGGCATCCTGGAGGCAGGCTCGTATGAGTGCACGTCTGAGCCAACGAGTCCGTGGCCCGGGGGATGCGGGCCGGGCCGGTAATGACCCGCCGGCACGTCGGGTACGGATGCGGGACGCACGGCGCGGATCACGTACCCGCGAGCGGCATGGTGGCGGCGACCAACTGCCCGCGCGCGGCGGCGCGGTCCAGCGCCTCGCGGAGCAGGTCCTCCCGCGGCTGCTGGCCGATCGTGCCCACGGGCGCCGCGAAGACCAGCACTCGCTTCGTCTTGTTGACGGCGGCCCGCCACTCCTTGGCGACCTCCATCGCCTGGTGCGCCTGCCACCACGCGGACGGGTTGCCGCCGCTGACGACCGGCTGCAGGATCGCGTGCAGCCTGCCCACGGCCAGCAGCACCGACCAGCCCGGGGTGGGCGGCGGCACCTGGTCGATCGCGGCGACGGGGGTGAACCCCTGCTCGATGAGGAGGGGCAGGAAGACGTCGACCGGGCCGGTGGTGCCCGGCCGGGCGATGGGCGCGAGCGGTTCGACGACGAGCGCCGGGTGCAGCTCCCCGCCGACCAGGACCAGACCGCTGGTGACCCCGAGCTCCGCCTGCACCGGACCCTCGGCGCCCAGCGGGGCCGCGGGCGGCCCGGCCGGGGCCTGCCGCGCGGGCTCGTCCTCGCCGGTGATGGACCGCACGGCGCCCTGGAGCTGCTCCTCGGAGACCGGGACGACCTGGGAGGGGATGCAGGCGGCGTGCGCGAAGGCCAGCACCGCCGTCTCCTCGCCGACGAAGAGCACCGTGCTGGTGGGCTCCCGCTCGGTGTGGCCGGGGGTGCGGCAGGAGGTGCAGTCGTAGCTGCCGGGGGCGTTGTCGCCGCCGAGCAGGCGGTCGGCTTCCTCGTCGCCGATCTCGGCGCGGACGTCCTCGCTGACGTCGAGCATGCGCGGCACGGTGGCTCCTCGAACTGGGTGCGGGTGCGCCGGGCGGTTCCCGGCTCGTAAGGAGACAACGGGCGATCCGTGGCAGGGGTCACGCTCCGCCGCCCCGTCCCCCGCGCGGACCAGCGACAACGGCCGAAAAGTTCCCGTCCCCGCTACCGATTCCCCATCGCTTGCAGAACGAGTTGGTGATCAGGGCCAACCTCGGAGCCCTCGTCGCGGTCTAATCTCTCGGTAGGCGGGCTGCACGGAATGTCCGCGGTGAAACGGCTGCATACGGGGACGAATGCACATCTCATTCCTGATTCACAACGCGTACGGCATCGGTGGCACGATCCGCACCACCTACAACCTCGCCGGTACGCTCGCCGAGCACCACGACGTGGAGATCGTCTCCGTCTTCCGCCACCGCGAGGAGCCCGTCTTCACGCCGAGCGGCAAGGTGCGCCTGCGCCACCTGGTGGACCTCCGCAAGGGCACCCCGGGCTACGAGGGCGACGACCCGGAGTACGAGCGCCCCGCCACCGTCTTCCCCGCCGCGGAGGGCCGCTACAAGCAGTACAGCGCGCTCACCGACCGGCGGATCGCCGAGCACCTGCGGAGCCTGGACTGCGACGTCGTCGTCGGCACCCGGCCCGGCCTCAACGTGCACATCGCCCAGCAGGCCCGGCGCGGTGTCGCCCGCGTGGGTCAGGAGCACCTGACGCTCGCCACCCACTCCCCGCAGCTGAAGCTGGTGCTGCGCACGCACTACCCCCGGCTCGACGCCGTCACCACCGTCACCGAGGCCGACGCCGCGACCTACCGCAAGCTGATGCGGCTGCCCGGAGTGCGGGTGGAGGCCGTCCCCAACAGCATCCCCGCCCCCGCCCTCGCCCCCGCGGACTCCACCGGCAAGTGGGTGATCGCGGCCGGCCGCCTCGCCCCCGCCAAGCGCTACGACCTGCTGATCCGCGCCTTCGAGAAGGTCGTCGCCGAGCGGCCCGACTGGCGGCTGCGGATCTACGGCGCGGGTGCGGAACGGGCCAAGCTGCGCGCCCAGATCGACAAGCGCGGCCTCTACAACCACATCTACCTCATGGGCCCCGCCACCCCCCTCGACCCCGAGTGGGTCAAGGGATCCATCGGCGTGGTCACCTCCAGCCTGGAGTCCTTCGGCATGACCATCGTCGAGGCGATGCGCAGCGGGCTCCCGGTGGTCTCCACCGACTGCCCGCACGGCCCCGGCGAGATCATCGACGACGGCGTCGACGGCCTGCTGGTGCCCACCGGCAAGGTCGACGCGATCGCCGCCGGACTGCTGAAGCTGATCAACGACGACGAGCTGCGGCGGCGCATGGGCCGCGCGGCCCTGGAGAGCTCCGCCCGCTTCGACCCCGCGGAGGTCGCGGGGCGCTACGAGTCGCTCTTCACCGACCTGTCCTCGCGCGGCGGTCTGCGCGGCTCGCTGCACCGCACCCGGGGCGCCCTGCTCAGCAGCGCGCTGCGGACCAAGGACAGGAGCCGCTCCGCCCTGCGGAAGGCGCGGACCGCATGACCCCTCCCATCGACCGTCCCATCGAGCACACCTCACCCGACGATCCGACCGGCCCGTCCGCGGCCCATATCCCCGAGGAGCCCACCATCGTGTCTGCCCCTCCCCAGGCCATCGGCGTGGAGGACCCGAGCGTCGACTGCATCGCGGACTCCGCGGGCGGGCTCACCTTCGACCTCGACGCCCCCGGCACCGCCGACGCCCCGGGCGACTGGTCCGCGGCGCTCGTGCTGCGCCGCCGGGGCAGCGAGGACGAGGCGGAGGAGGTCCGGCTGCCGCTCGCGCCCGGCGGCGAGGGCCGCCTGCGCGCCGTCCTGCCCAGCACCGTCGCCCTCCCCGAGGGCCGTTGGGACGTCCACGTCGCCTGGGCGGACGCCGGGCCCAGGCGCCTGGTGCCCGGCCTCGCCGACCTCCGTTCGCTGGTCGACCGCAGGCCCGGCCCCGGCACCTCGCCGCTGGCCGTCCGCATCCCGTACGCCACCAAGCACGGCAACCTCTCCCTGCGCAGCTGGCTGCGCGGGCCCCACGCCGAGGCCGGCGACCTGCTGCTCGACGCCACGGGGATGACGCTGCACGGCAGGCTCTACCGGGTGCAGGACCCCGCCGCCTGGCTCGCCGGCGCGGTGGTCGAGGCCCGCCTCCGCCGCGATCCCGACCGGGTCCTCACGGCACCGGTCGCCCCCGACAAGGCGGAGGGCGCCGACGAGCAGGACTTCACCTGCACGCTCCCGTTCGCCGGGCTGGTGGCGGACTGGGCGGGCGGCCTGGACGTCTGGGACCTCTGGGTGCGCGGCGCCGACGGCACGGAGACCGCCCGCGTCGCCCGCATCCTGGACGACGTCGCCGACAAGAAGCAGATCTTCGTCTACCCGGCGCGGGCCGTCGACGCCGCGTACGCCCCGGCGCAGGCCGGTCCGTACTACACGGCGGACAACGACCTCGCGCTGCGCGTCGACGAACGCCCGCCCACCGCGCGCTGATTCACCGGCGGCCGCTCCGGGCCCGGTGGGACTCCCCGTTCAGGGGCCCGCGGGCTCGGGCTCCGTGGCCACCGGCGGTTCCGTCGGGGCCGCCTCGGGGTGGTGCAGGTCGAACGCCGGGGACTCGGAGCGGATGCGCGGCAGCGCCGTGAAGTTGTGCCGCGGCGGCGGGCAGGAGGTCGCCCACTCCAGCGAGCGGCCGAAGCCCCACGGGTCGTCGGTCTCGACCCGCTTCCCGTACCTCGCGGTCTTCC
The DNA here is from genome assembly GCF_053594975.1 of Streptomyces sp. NPDC002537. Taxonomy (NCBI): domain Bacteria; kingdom Bacillati; phylum Actinomycetota; class Actinomycetes; order Kitasatosporales; family Streptomycetaceae; genus Streptomyces; species Streptomyces sp. NPDC002537. The sequence goes on along the minus strand of NZ_JBSFWT010000143.1, from coordinate 6,616 downwards.
AGACGTTGTAGAGGAACGGCAGCGTGGACAGGCCCAGCAGGAACGCGCCGATCGAGGACACCGTGTTGAGGGCCGTGAAGCCGTCGGCCGCCAGATAGTCCGCGTACCGGCGGGGCATGCCCGCCACGCCCAGCCAGTGCTGGACGAGGAAGGTGGTGTGGAAGCCGATGAACAGCGTCCAGAAGTGCGTCTTCCCCAGCCGCTCGTCCAGCATCTTCCCCGTGAGCTTGGGCCACCAGAAGTAGAAGCCCGCGAACATCGCGAACACCACCGTCCCGAACACCACGTAGTGGAAGTGCGCCACGACGAAGTAGGTGTCCGTGACGTGGAAGTCCAGCGGCGGCGACGCCAGGATCACCCCGGTGAGCCCGCCGAACAGGAAGCTCACCAGGAAGCCGACCGCCCACAGCATCGGCGTCTCGAAGGACAGCGAGCCCTGCCACATCGTGCCGATCCAGTTGAAGAACTTCACCCCAGTCGGCACCGCGATCAGGAACGACATGAAGGAGAAGAAGGGGAGCAGCACCGCGCCCGTGGCGAACATGTGGTGCGCCCACACCACCACCGACAGCGCCGTGATCGCCATGGTGGCGCCGACCAGCATCACATAGCCGAAGATCGGCTTCCGGGAGAAGACCGGGATGATCTCCGTGATGATGCCGAAGAACGGCAGCGCGATGATGTAGACCTCGGGGTGGCCGAAGAACCAGAACAGGTGCTGCCAGAGCAGTGCCCCGCCGTTCTGCGGCTCGAAGATCCGCGCCCCGAACCGCCGGTCCGCCTCCAGGCAGAGCAGGGCCGCCGCCAGCACCGGGAAGGCCAGCAGCACCAGGATCGAGGTGAAGAGCACGTTCCAGGTGAAGACAGGCATCCGGAACATCGTCATCCCGGGTGCCCGCATCCCGATGATGGTGGTCAGGAAGTTCACCGCGCCCAGGATCGTGCCGAAGCCGGACAGCGCCAGCCCCATGATCCACATGTCGGTGCCGGTGCCGGGCGAGCGGACCGCGCTGCTCAGCGGGGCGTAGCCGGTCCAGCCGAAGGACGCGCCGCCCTCGGGCATCAGCAGGCTGCTCACCACGATCAGCCCGCCGAAGAGGTACAGCCAGTACGCGAACATGTTCAGCCGGGGGAACGCCACGTCCGGCGAGCCGATCTGCAGCGGCATGATCGCATTGGCGAAGCCGGCGAAGGCCGGGGTCGCGAAGAGCAGCAGCATGATCGTGCCGTGGGCGGTGAACGTCTCGTTGAACTGTTCGTTGGACATGAACTGCAGTCCGGGGCGGGCCAGCTCGGCGCGCATCAGCATGGCGAGCAGCCCGGCGACCAGGAAGAAACCGAACGAAGTGATCAGATAGAGGTTGCCGATCTTCTTGTGGTCGGTGGTCGTCAGCCAGTCCACCAGGATCCGGCCGGGCTGCCGCTGCCGCACCGGACCGGCGGCCGCCTGCGCGGTGTCCGTCCCCATCTGCACTCCCTCGATAAGACCTTCGACAGGCTTGCGAGCTCACGCCATGATGCTCGTCGCGCGTCCGCCGCGCGAGGGCGCGTCCGGGCCGCGGCCGGGGCTGCGGAGCCTCCCGGTCCGGCTCCGGAACAGCGTTCCGGAAAAACGGAATTCACTGTTCCGACAGGGGTTCCGGCAGGGGTTCCGACGGGGGTTCCGGACGGCTTTTCCCGGGTCCCGGGAAAAGCGATCGCGCACCATATACGAACGGCAGCGGACGCGGGAATTCCAGGTGCGGTACCGGGAGTTATGGCGGACATTTCGAGAAGGCGCCGTGCATTCGCCGACGATGCCCCGTGAAGGCGCGGCACGAGGTGCCGGAAGGCTCGTACGGGTGATACGGGCCGCGGTAAACCGGCGGGAGTTCTCTGTGACAGAAGTGTGACCGGTGGCGGACCCGGAGCGGACGGGACCGTGCCCGCGGCTGTCGCTACCGCGGCCGCGCCCCGGCGCCTACCGTGGCCCCATGGCACCTCTACCGAATGTCCCCGCCGATCCCCACGACGACCCCGGCGCCTATGTCGGCCTCGACGCCGAGCACGCCGCCGAGCGGGCGCGGACGCGCGGCTGGACGACCGTACGGGCGCTGCCTCCGGGCACGGTCGTCACCATGGAATACCGGTTCGGCAGGCTGAACTTCGAGGTCGTGGACGGCACCGTACGGCGCTGCTGGAAGGGGTGAGTGGACGCCCCCCGAACGCCCGCGGCCCCGGCCCCCGTCGAGGGGGCCGGGGCCGCGATGGCGTGTACGGCGCTCAGCTGCCGACCGTGCGGCCGCGTCCCGTGGCCGGTCCGAGCGGCGCGGTGCGCGGCGTGCGGTCCGGGCTGGGCGGGCGGCGGCTGCCGGCCGGCGTGACCGGGGTCCGCTCCGAGCGGACGGTGTGCGGCTTGGGCGACAGGTGCGGCCTGGGGTCGGGCACGCGCGCCGAGCCCCCCGCCGTACGGCTGCCGACGCCCACCGGTTCGCGGACGGGCCGCTGGTCGTCGGCCGCGGGGCGCGGCGCGCCGACCGGGACGGGGGTGACCGGCGCGGGCGCGAGCGAGGTGCGGTCGCGGAGGCCGCGCCAGGCGGCCAGCAGCCACGCCTCGGCGTGGGCCATCGGCACCTCGAACCAGGGCAGGGCCAGCAGCACCAGCAGCCCCGCGCTCCAGCCCAGCGTCACATCGCTCATCCAGTGGGTGCCGAGGTAGACCGTGGTCATCCCCACGCCGAGCGCCAGCAGTGCGGCGATCACCGAGGCGACCCGGCGGGCCCGGGGCGTGGTGGCCAGATAGGCCAGGACCCCCCAGGTCACCACGGCGTTGGCGGTGTGGCCCGAGGGAAATATGTCGCCGCCCGCGAACATCTCGTTCGAGCCGATCGAGGTGGCGTAGTGCGGACCGAGGCGCCCCATCCCGATCTTGGCGGCGCCCACCGTGGCGTTGAGCAGCAGCAGCGAGGTGCCCAGCACCAGCAGCGGCCGCAGCGTCCGCTGCTTGTAGGCGCGCCAGCCCAGCCAGGCGGCGACCGCGACGGCCGTCGGGCCGCGCTGCCCGAGGACCACGAAGTAGTCGAGGAAGGTGTGGATCTCCGGCCACTGCTTGTACGGGCGGAAGAGCATGACCTGCCAGTCGAACCGGACCGGCCAGGACGTGGTGAGCACGCCGACCACGATCGCCAGATAGACCACGGAGGTCGTCACGAAGATCCCGACACGGGTCCGGGTCATCCGCGGCCGCACGGGTTCGGTCGGGCGCTCCTCCAGGCGGACGAGCTCATCGTTGGTACGCACTCAATCGACGTTACATTGCGTGACAGGAGGGTTCGGCCGATCGAGCCTGTTTGTGATGACGATGTGATGTGGAATGCGTCTCAAACATGACTTACGGCACGTTTGATTCTCCGGAATAAGCGGCACTTAAAGAACCCCGGAACGACGGCAGTTGACGCTCTCCCGGCCCTATTTCTTTTTGTGCGCCACCGTTTATCGCCGATTGGCCGACGCGTTCCGCGACGTTTCCGGATCGGCCGCCGGGCCGTCCCGCCGGGCCCCGGCGGAACTCGGCGGACCCTGGCGGAATCGGATCACGGGGGCCCCGAACCGTGCAGCCAGAACGCCCCGTACACCGCGGATACCAGCACCACCGGAGCCACCGTCAGCACCGCCCGCATCGTCCGTAGCCGGGCGACGGCCACCGCGAGCGGCAGCAGCAGCGGGAACGCGGGCATCATCAGCCGCGGCTTGGACCCGAAATAGCCCTTCGCGGTCAGCGCCAGCAGCAGCACGGTCCCCCCGTAGACGAGGAGGGGGAGCGGCTGGCCCCGCCGCACGCCCGCCGCGTACAGCCACAGCACCAGGACCACGCCGAGCAGCAGGCCGGCGCCCGCGGGCCACGCCGGGCCCGTCAGCCGCTCCGCGACGAACGAGCCGAAGGCCGCTCCGCCGTCGAAGCCGTTGCCCCAGCCGCCCTGCACGTCCAGATAGCCCGTCGCGCTCCCGGTCCGTACGCCCACCCACACGACGTACGCGAGCCAGCCCAGCGGCGCCAGCACCACACCCAGCAGCAGCCGCCCGCCCGGCCGCCGCCGGTCGCGCCACAGCGCGGCCGCCGCCGTGATCCACACGGCCGCGACCACCGCCGCACCGACCGGCCGGGTCAGCCCCGCCAGCGCCGCGAGTGAACCCGCCCACACCCACCGGCCGGTGAGCACGCAGTGGACGCCCCACGCGGCCAGCGCGGTGAACAGCGACTCGGAGTACGCCATCGACTGCACGATGCCGACCGGCAGCGCGGCCCACAGCGCCGCCAGCGCGATGCCCGCCCGCCGCCCGTGACAGCGGTCACCGATCAGGAACACCGCCCACGCGGCCGCCAGGGAGGCGACCGCGCTCACCACCAGCCCCGCGTCGGCCGCGGACAGCGGGAAGACGGCCGACAACAGCCGCTCCAGCCACGGCAGCAGGGGGAAGAACGCCAGATCCGAGTGGACCTTGCCGCCCCCGAGATGAAGGGTGTACCCGTAGCCGTCCTCGGCGATGCGGCTGTACCAGAGGGAGTCCCAGCGCGCCGAGAGGAGCTGGTGCGGGTCCTTGCCCGCGACCGCGCCCCACACCGCCAGCACCACCACGCCCAGCACCCGGATCGCCGCGTACGCCAGCAGGGCGGGGGCGGCGTGCCGCAGCGCCCCGCGCACCCGCGGAGCGGCCGCCGCGGGTATCGCCCCGGCGTCCGTACCGGCGGGGGAAACGAGATGAGTCACCCGGCCCATTGTCCAGCACGCGGAACGCGGCCCCCGTGGACGGAGCGCGTGACCGGGAGCACGGATGCGGGCCGGTGACTCGCGTACGCTGTCGACTCACTCGCCCATGATTTCCGCAGGTCCACCGCCCCCCCCCAGACGTGTGGAAGGCGCGAGCGCACGACAGGAGGTGTGCATGTCCGGGACGACCACGGCCGGGCCCCGACGGGCTGCGGGCGTTCCCCGGCAGCGGGTCCGGCGCGGGCCGTGGCTCCCGTCACGCACGGGCCCGGGCCCCGGCGCGAACCGCTGGACCGTGCTCGTCGTGCTCTGCGTCAGCCTGCTGCTCGTCGCCGTCGACGCGACCGTGCTGCACGTCGCCGTCCCGGCCGTCACCGAGGACCTCCGGCCCGGTGCCGTCCAGCTGCTGTGGATCGTCGACGTCTACCCCCTCGTCTGCGCCTCGCTCCTCATCCTCTTCGGCACCCTCGGCGACCGCGTCGGCCGCCGCCGGGTGCTGCTGCTCGGCTACGGGCTGTTCGGCGTCGCCTCCGCCCTCGCCGCGCTCGCCCCGAGCCCCGAGGTGCTCATCGGCGCGCGGGCCCTGCTCGGCGCGGGCGGCGCGATGATCATGCCCGCGACGCTGTCCATCCTCCGGCAGGTCTTCCCCGACCGGCACGAGCGCGCCCTCGCCGTCGGCATCTGGAGCGCGGTCGCGGCCGTGGGCGCGGCCTTCGGGCCGCTGCTCGGCGGCTTCCTCCTCGAACACTTCTGGTGGGGGTCCGTCTTCCTCATCAACATCCCGCTCATGGCCGTCAGCCTGCCCGTCGGCCGCTGGCTGCTGCCCGAGTCCACCGGCGGCCGCGACGGACCCTGGGACGTGTTCGGCGCGCTGATGGCCGCCTTCGGGCTCTTCGGGGTGGTCCTCGCCGTGAAGCGGCTCGGCGGCGGCGAACCGCCGCTGACCCTCGCGACCGCCGTGCCCGCGGTCGCCGGGGCGGGCCTGCTCGTCCTCTTCGCCCGGCGGCAGCGGCGGCGCGCACACCCGCTCGTCGACCTCGGCATGTTCGCCCGGCCCGCGTTCGGCACCTCCGTGGGCTGCATCGTGCTCGCCATGCTCGCGCTCGTCGGGCTGGAACTCATCGCCGCGCAGTACCTCCAGCTCGTCCTCGGGCTCACCCCGCTGGAGACCGGGCTGCGGCTGCTGCCGCTCACCCTCGCCGCGATGGCCGCGGGCCTCGTGGGCTCCCGCATGCTCCGCCGGCTCGGGCCGCGCACGATGGTCGGCGCAGGCTTCCTGCTCACCGCCGCGGCCGTCGTCTCCCTCACCGCGATGGGCACCCACGACCGGCCCGCCGTCCTCTTCGGCTGTTTCGTCCTCCTCGGCTTCGGCCTGGAGACCACGCTCTTCGGCGCGTACGAGTCGATGCTCAGCGAGGCACCGGCGGAGTCCGCGGGCGGGGCGGCGGCGGTCGGCGAGACGTCCTACCAACTCGGCGCGGGCATCGGCATCGCGCTGCTCGGCAGCGTCATGAACGCGACGTACGCGCCCGGCGTCGCCGGAACGCGGGGGGTGCCGGACGCGGCCTCGGCCGCGGCGGGCCGCTCGCTGGGCGAGGCCTACGAGGTCGCTTCGCGGCTGGACGGCCCCACGGGGGACCGCCTGCGCGCGGCGGCGCGCGACGCCTTCGTGCACGGCCTGCATGTGACGCTGCTGCTGAGCGCGGGCTTGCTGCTGCTGGGGGCGGTGGCGGCGTTGCGCTTGCCGCGAGCGACGGACACGGAGCCGTGACGTTTCCCGTCCCTTCCCGGAACTGGGGCTCCGCCCCAGACCCCGAAGCACGCTTCGCGCGCTGTCCTCAAACGCCGGACGGGCTGGTTTTCCAGCC
>NZ_JBSFWT010000142.1:0-10730 GCF_053594975.1 Streptomyces sp. NPDC002537 | reverse complement strand
GGGCGGGGGGGGGCGGCGCTGGGGCGGGCGCTCGTGGTGCTCACCCCTCCCGGGGGGGGGGGGCGCCCCCGGGGGGGGGGGGGGGCGGTGGGGGGGGGGGGGGGGCCCCCGCGCCCCCCCCGCGCTTCCCTTGTTCCGATCCTTATGTCCGATTTAGTGGACTGGTTGCGTTCCGTCGCTGTGGCGTACGACACAAAACATGAGTTCTGTTTGCCGTTCGAAAGTGGCGGCGTCTAGCGTCAGGGCGGCTGTCCGTCAGATGTGAGTCGCATCCGCGGCCCCGGACAGTCATCGCCGAGTCCCCGTACGGCGCGAGCCAGGGGAGCCGGGGACCCACATGTCCCTGGGGTGAATCGGGCCCCTCTCCGAGGGATCCGTAGGAGACCTTCCTGCTCCGAACCCGTCAGCTAACCCGGTAGGCGAGAAGGAAGGAAAGGATCAGCCGTACCCATGGCGTTCACTCGTCCCACCGGTAAGCACCGCCGTCCGAGCCGCGCCGTCCGCGCCGGGGCGAACGCCGCGGGCATAGCCACCCTCGCGGCCACCGGTGTCATGGCGGGCTTCGCCGCTCCGGCACTCGCCGCCACGGACGACGCCCCGCGCGTCGAGGACACGGGCCTCACCCAGGCCATCGTCATCGGTGACGACACCGCCGACCGCGTCGGCGAGCAGGCCGAGGTCCAGCGCAGCGCCGCCGACGAGGCCGCCGCCCGTCTGCAGGCCGATGCCGCCGCCAAGAAGCAGGCCGCCGAGGTCAAGCAGAAGGCCGACGAGGCCCAGCGCAAGGCGGACGCCGAGCGCAAGGAGCAGGAGCGCGCCGCCCGCGAGCAGGAGCGCAAGCGCCTCAATCTCTTCGTCGCGCCGATCGACGGCTCCTACGTCTCCACCGCCTACAAGGCGTCCAGCGGCCTGTGGTCCTCCGGCAGCCACACCGGCGTCGACTTCCACGCCGAGTCGGGCACCTCCGTGCACGCCGTCGGCGCGGGCACCGTCGTCGAGGCGGGCTGGGGCGGCGCGTACGGCAACAACGTCGTCATCCAGCACAACGACGGCACCTACACGCAGTACGGCCACCTGTCGTCCATCGACGTCTCCGTCGGCCAGACCGTGACCGCGGGCCAGCAGATCGGCCTCTCCGGCGCCACCGGCAACGTCACCGGCCCGCACCTGCACTTCGAGGCCCGCACCGCCCCCACGTACGGCTCCGACATCGACCCGGTCGAGTACCTCCGCTCGCACGGCGTGAACGTCTGACGCACCGTACGGCCCCGCGGCCGCACCGCCCCGTTCTTCCCCGAAGGCCCCGGTCCCCGGCCGGGGCCTTCGCGTTGGCCAAAACGGATCGATGAAATCAGAGGCGCCATCGGAAAATGCGGGCGACTGCAATAGAGTCGCCCGACAGGCTCGATCGGCCGCGATGCGCGGGGGTCAATGCGGAGGTTCGCCCATGCGGGGCCGTACGTGAACGGCTATGACAGCGCGGCACCCGACAGCCGCAGAATTTCCACGCAGGCCGTGTGCACCGCGATCCGCGACGACATCGTCTCCGGCGCCCTGCCGCCCGGCAGCAGGCTCATCGAGGAACTGCTCGCCCGCCGCTACGGGGTCTCCCGTGTGCCCGTGCGCGAGGCCCTTCGCACCCTCGCCTCCGAGGGGTTCGTGACCACCCGCCGGCACGCGGGCGCCTGCGTCGCCGAACCCACCGAGCAGGAGGCCGCCGACCTGCTCGACGTGCGCGCCCTGCTGGAGCCGCTGGGCGCCGCCCGCGCCGCCCAGCGCCGCACCGAGGCCCACCTCAAGGTGCTCCGCGGCCTGGTCAGACTGGGGCAGGAGCGGGCCCGTGGCGGGCGGACCAGCGAACTGCGCCCCCTGGACGACTGGTTCGACGAGACCCTCGCCCAGGCGTCCGGCAGCACCAGCCTCGCCGCGCTGCTCACCCAGCTCCGGCTCAAGATCGCCTGGGTGTACGCGGCGGAGCCGCCGCTGCGGCCGGTGCGCACCTGGGAGACGCACGGTGCCCTCGTCGACGCGATCGCCCGGGGCGACGCCGACCGGGCGCGGGCCATCGCGACGGCACGGTCCGACCGCGCGCCGGGCGAATACCGCCTGCGCCGGCCCGCCCGGCCCGGCCGGCCGCGGAATCCCGAACGAACGCTGCCTGCTACAGCCACCCGTTCCTGACAACGCGCCGCAATTCCCGGGCCGTTGGTGTCCGCCCCGCCGATGGAATTCGCGCGGGGGCGCGCACGGCGCGAAAGCCGGTGCGGAAGAGGCGCGATACCGGGCGGGGCCGAGCGCGGAAATGCCCGCGGTGCGAAAAGCGCCCCCGGGAAGCCGCCGGAAAACGGACAGCGGGGCCGCGGCGGCCTCGATCGGCCGCCGCGGCCCCGCCGCGTGCGATTCCGGTGAATCAGACGGTCTCCGGGAGCTCCTCGAGACCCTCGGCGACCAGCTTCGCCAGGCGCTCCAGGGCCGCCTCGGCACCCTCGGCGTCCGAGGCCAGCACGATCTCCTCGCCACCCTGGGCGCCCAGGCCCAGCACGGCCAGCATGGAGGCGGCGTTGACGGGGTTGCCGTCGGCCTTGGCGATCGTCATCGGGACGCCCGCGGCCGTCGCCGCACGGACGAAGATCGACGCGGGACGAGCGTGCAGGCCCTCGGCCCAGCCGACATTGACGCGGCGCTCAGCCATGGTGTTGCCCTTCAAGTCGTTGGCAGTTGTCTAGACCAGTGTCCCACAGGGGTCGCAGTGCTCCGGCTGCCCCCATCCTTCCCCCGTTCCTCCCTCATCCTTCCCCCGTCCGGACCGGCCGCGCGACCGGGGCGGGCTGTCGGCGCCCGGCCTTACGCTGGCCCCATGCAGACGCCGTCCGAGCACGCGTACCCGACCCACTGGGAAGCCGATGTCGTGCTGCGCGACGGCGGCACCGCACAGATCCGTCCCATCACCCCCGACGACGCGCAACGCTTGATCAAGTTCTATGAACAGGTCTCGGACGAGTCGAAGTACTACCGCTTCTTCGCCCCTTATCCCCGCCTCTCCGACCGTGACGTGCACCGCTTCACCCATCACGACTACGTCGACCGGGTGGGCCTCGCCGCCACCGTCGGCGGCGACTTCATCGCCACCGTCCGCTACGACCGCGTCGGCCCCCGCGGCCTGCCGTCCCCCGGCCCCGCCGACGAGGCGGAGGTCGCCTTCCTCGTCCAGGACGCCCATCAGGGCCGCGGTGTGGCGTCCGCCCTGCTGGAGCACCTCGCGGCCGTCGCCCGCGAGCGCGGCATCCGCCGCTTCGCCGCCGAGGTGCTGCCCGCCAACTCCAAGATGATCAAGGTGTTCACGGACGCCGGCTACACACAGAAGCGCAGCTTTGAGGACGGCGTCGTCCGGCTGGAGCTCGACCTGGAGCCCACCGACCGCTCCCTCGCCGTCCAGCGCGCGCGGGAGCAGCGCGCCGAGGCCCGCTCCGTGCACCGCCTCATCGCCCCCGGCTCCGTCGCCGTCGTCGGCACCGGCCGCGAGCCCGGCGGCATGGGCCGCGCCGTGCTGCGCAACCTGCTGGCCGGCGGCTTCACCGGCCGCGCGTACGCCGTCAACAGGGCCTTCCCGGAAGGGCGCACGCGGCTCCATCCCGAGGACGTCCCCGCCCACCGCTCGGTCCTCGACATCGACGAACCCGTCGACCTCGCGGTCGTCGCCGTCCCCGCCGAGCAGGTCCCCGCCGTCGTCGCCGAGTGCGGCGAGCACGGCGTCCAGGGCCTCGTCGTCCTCTCCGCGGGCTACGGGGAGAGCGGTGCCGACGGGCGCGACCGGCAGCGCGAGCTGGTCCGTCAGGCCCGCTCGTACGGCATGCGCATCATCGGGCCCAACGCCTTCGGGCTGATCAACACCGCCCCCGGGGTCCGGCTCAACGCCTCCCTCTCGCCCGAGCTGCCCAGCGCCGGGCGACTGGGACTGTTCAGCCAGTCCGGGGCGATCGGCATCGCCCTGCTGTCTGGGCTGCACCGGCGCGCCGCCGGGCTCGTCGGCATCTCCACCTTCGTCTCCGCCGGGAACCGCGCCGACGTCTCCGGGAACGACTTCCTCCAGTACTGGCACGACGACCCCGACACCGACGTCGTCCTGATGTACCTGGAGTCCATCGGCAACCCCCGCAAGTTCACCCGGCTCGCCCGGCGCACCGCCGTCCGCAAGCCGGTCGTCGTCGTCAAGGGCGCCCGCCACGGCGGCGCCGCCCCCACCGGGCACGCCGTGCCCACGACCCGGATACCCGACGCCACCGTCTCCGACCTGCTGCGGCAGGCGGGCGTCATCCGCGTCGACACCGTGACCGAACTGGCCGACGCCGGGCTGCTCCTCGCCTCCCAGCCGCTGCCGGCGGGCCCCCGTGTCGCCATCCTCGGCAACTCCGAGTCCCTCGCCCTCCTCACCTACGACGCCTGCCTCACGGACGGGCTGCGCCCGCAGCCCCCGTACGACCTCACCACCGCCGCCGAACCGGCCGATTTCCGCGCCGCCCTCGTGGACGCCCTCGCCGACGACGAGTGCGACGCCGTCGTCGTCACCGCCATCCCCTGGGTCGGCGACGCCTCCGCCGCGGACCTCGCGGGCGCCCTGCGGGAAGCGGTCGCGACCTCCCCGGTCGCCAAGCCGGTCACGGTCGTCCATCTGGAGATCCCGGGCCTGGCGGAAGCGCTGGCGGCTCCGCCGGATTCCGCGGCGGCACCGGCCCCGTCCGCGCCGCCCGCGGCCGTCGGCGTCGCCGCCACGCCGGCGCCCCGCGCGAACGCCCCGGCGTCCGCCGCCGGGGTCCCCGACGACGTCCCGTCCGCCGTACGGACCTCGGGCGGCTCTCCCGCGCCCGCCGCGCCGGCCCCCGCCGGTGGGGCCGTCGCCGGGAGCGCCGCGTCCACGCCGGCGCCCCGAGGGGACGCTCCCGTTTCCGCCGTGCCGTCCTCCGGGGACGTTTCCGCGTCTGCCGCGTCCGCCCCCGCCGGCCGGCCTCCCGCCGTGCGGATACCCGCGTACCCCGCCGCCGAGCGGGCCGTGCGGGCGCTCGCCGAGGCTGCCCGGTACGCCCGGTGGCGGCGGCAGGCCACCGCCGAGCCGGGCCGGGTGCCCGAGTACGACGACATCGACGAGGCCGGGGCCGCCGCCGACATCGACGTGCTGCTCGCCGCCCACGGCGCGACCCCCGCGCCGCTCACCGGACCGCGCGCCGTCACCCTGTCCGCCGCCGACACCCAGCGCCTGCTCGCCCGCTACGGGATCGCCGTGCTGCCCGCGCTGCCCGCCCCCGACCCCGAGAGCGCCGTCCGCGCCGCGCACCGGCTCGGGTTCCCCGTCACCCTCAAGCCCACCGCCCCGCACCTGCGCCACCGCGCCGACCTCGGCGGCGTCCGCCTCGACCTGGGCGGCGAGGCGGAACTGCTGCGCGCCTACGCGGAGTTGACCGAGCTGCTCGGCAAGCCCGAGGAGACCCGCTTCGTCGTCCAGTCGATGGCACCCCGGGGCGTCGACACGGTCGTCCGGGCCGCCATCGACCCCGCGGCGGGCGCCGTGCTCTCCTTCGGCCTGGCGGGAGCGCCCTCGCTGCTCCTCGGGGACACGGCGCACCGGCTGGTCCCCGTCACCGACCGCGACGCCGCGGAGCAGATCCGGTCGATCCGCACGGCGCCGCTGCTGTTCGGCTGGCGGGGCACGACCCCCGTGGACACCAGGGCCCTGGAGGAGCTGCTCCTGCGCGTCTCCCGGCTGGTGGACGACCACCCGGAGGTGGTGGGCGCGGATCTGGAGCCGGTGATCGTGGCACCCCACGGCGTCCACGTCCTCGGCGCGTCCATACGCCTGGCGCCGCCGCCCGCCCGCACGGACCTGGGGCCGCGCAGCCTGCCGGTGGTGTGACGGCGCCCACCACCGGGGATCACGGGCGGGGAGCCCCGCGCCCCTTCTGTCACCGGGGCTCCGCCCCGGACCCCCGCAACACGGCTTCGCCACGTTGTCCTCAAGCGCCGGACGGGCTGGTTCCGCGGACCATGGCCTCGAATCCGCGGATCCGGGAAGCGGCCGTCGCCTCCGGAGGAGCCCGGCTGACGCGCGGACAGCCCCCATGCGCCCCGTAGGATGGGCGTATGGCGAAGACCGGTACGACGACCCAAGGGCTGCGCGCGGCTATCGAGCGCAGCGGCTATTACCCGGCCCTCGTGGCCGAAGCGGTGGAGGCCGCGGTGGGCGGGGAGCCGGTCGTGTCGTACCTGGTGCACCAGGAGACGACGTTCGACTCCAACGAGGTCCGCCGTCACGTCACGGTCCTCGTCCTGACGGGCAACCGTTTCATCGTCAGCCACACCGACGAGCAGGCCGCCGACGGCACGTCCCCGTCGCCGTACGCCACCACGTCCACGGAGTCCGTGAAGATCGACCGGATCTCCTCCGTCGTGCTGAGCCGCGTCGTCGCCAACCCCGAGGCGTACACCCCGGGCACCCTGCCCCGCGAGGTCGTCCTCACCATCGGCTGGGGCGCGGTGTCCCGGATCGACCTGGAGCCCGCCGCCTGCGGCGACCCCAACTGCGACGCCGACCACGGCTACACCGGCTCGTCCACCGCCGACGACCTGAGCCTGCGCGTCAGCGAGGCGGGCGACGGCCCGGACACCGTCCGGCAGGCCCTCGCCTTCGCCCAGGCGCTCTCCGAGGCGACCGCGGCGACCAGCTGATGACCGGTTTCACCGAAGGCCGTACGACCCCCGGCCAGGCGTGGCACGACCCCGCCCCGCTCGACCCGCGCTCCGCGCCCCTCCCGCGCTACGGCACCGGCTCGCTCGCCGACCTGCTGCCGTCCGTCGCGACCGGCCTGGGCGTCCCCGGGCTGGGCTCGGGCCTGGAACTGGCCCCGGCCGACCGGGTCTGCGTGTTCCTCATCGACGGCCTCGGCTGGGAGCTGCTGCGGGCCCACCCCGCGGAGGCGCCCTTCCTGCACTCCCTGATGGGCACGTCGATGAACGGCACCGGCCGTCCGATGACCGCCGGTTTCCCGTCCACCACCGCGACGTCCCTCGCCTCGGTCGGCACCGGCCTGCCGCCGGGCGCCCATGGACTGCCCGGCTACACGGTCGCCGACCCCGCCACCGGACAGCTGATGAACCAGCTGCGCTGGCGCCCCTGGACCGACCCGCACGCCTGGCAGCCCTACCCGACGGTCTTCCAGCTCGCGGACGCGGCCGGGGTGCACACCTGCCAGGTGTCCGCCCCGGACTTCCAGCACACCCCGCTGACGAAGATCGCGCTGAGCGGCGGCACCTTCCACGGCAGGCTCTCCGGCGAGGACCGGATGGACCTCGCCGCCGACCGGCTCGCCGCCGCCGACCGCGCGCTCGTCTACACGTACTACAGCGACGTGGACGGCAAGGGACACCGCTTCGGCGTCGACTCCGACGAGTGGCGCGGGCAGTTGATGTACGTGGACCGGCTCGCCCAGCGGCTCGCCGAGCAACTGCCGCCCCGCTCGGCGCTGTACGTCACCGCCGACCACGGCATGATCGACATCCCCTTCGACCCGGAGTCGCGCATCGACTTCGACGAGGACTGGGAGCTGCGCGCGGGGGTCGCCCTGCTCGGCGGCGAGGCCCGTGCCCGGCATGTCTACGCCGTGCCCGGTGCCGCCGCCGACGTGCTGGCCGTCTGGCGCGACGTGCTCGGCGAGCAGATGTGGGTCGCCGGGCGCGACGAGGCGATCGAGGCGGGCTGGTTCGGCCGCCCCGGCGACGGTGTGGACGACCGGGTGTACGAGCGGATCGGTGACGTCGTCGCCGCGGCCCGCGACGACATCGCGATCGTCGCCACCGAGACCGAGCCGAACGAGTCCGCGATGGTCGGGCTGCACGGGTCCATGACGCCCGTGGAGCAGCTGGTGCCGCTCCTCGAAGTGCGCTCCTGAACCACACGCCCCCGAACTCCCCCCACCTCCCTGCGTATGAAAGGCCATGGCGTTTCCATGTCCGAGCTGGTGTTCTTCTCCGGAACCATGGACTGCGGAAAGAGCACCCTCGCTCTGCAGATCGAGCACAACCGCTCGGCTCGTGGTCTGCAAGGGATGATCTACACCCGGAACGACCGGGCGGGCGAGGGCAAGTTGTCCTCCCGGCTCGGGCTGGTCACCGACTCCGTCGAGGCGGGTGACGGGTTCGACTTCTACGCGCACATCGTCGCCCACCTGTCGGCCGGCGGCCGCGCGGACTACGTCATCGCCGACGAGGCGCAGTTCCTCGCGCCCGAGCAGATCGACCAGCTGGCCCGGATCGTCGACGACCTCGAACTCGACGTCTTCGCCTTCGGTATCACCACCGACTTCCGCACCCGGCTCTTCCCCGGCTCCCGGCGCCTGGTCGAACTCGCCGACCGGATAGAGGTGCTCCAGGTCGAGGCACTGTGCTGGTGCGGCGCGCGGGCCACGCACAACGCCCGCACGGTCGGCGGGCAGATGGTCGTCGAGGGCGCCCAGGTCGTCGTCGGCGATGTCAACCAGCCGGAGACGGTGGTGGGTTACGAGGTGCTCTGCCGGCGTCACCACCGCCGTCGGCTGACGGCGGCCGCGGCGCACGCGGCGGCCCTGTCGCCCGACGTGCTGCCCGTGGACCCCGCTAACGGGCCGTCCGCAGCAGGGTGAAGACGGCGCCCTCCGGGTCCGTGACCGTGGCCACCCGCCCGGCCGTGCCCTCGTGCGGGGGCTCCAGGACCCGCCCGCCGAGCTCCGTCACCCGCCGTGCGGCGGCATCGGTGTCCGCCACCTCGAACGAGGTCATCCAGTGCGGGCCGTGCGCCCGCGGCAGCGCGGTGCCGACGCCGTGGATCGCGGCCACCGGCCGTCCGTCGAGCCGCAGCGTCAGGTAGTCACGGCCGGACGACTCCGCCGGGTCGGCCTCGTAGCCGAACAGCGCCTGGTAGAAGGCGATGACCGAGGACGTGCGACGGGTCACCAGCTCGTGCCGGGCCGGGGTGCCCGGCGCCCCCACCAGCCGGGGGCCCACCAGCCGCTCGCCCTGCCACACCCCGAACGGCGCCCCGGCCGGGTCGGACGCCAGCACCAGCCGCCCCGCGTCCTCCGCGGCCAGCGGGCCCACCCCGACCGTGCCGCAGGAGGAGCGGATCCACTCCGCCGTCTCGTCCGCGTCGTCGCTCGCGAGATAGGTGGTCCAGGCGGTGGGCAGTTGACGGCCGGGCGTCAGCCCGCCGATCCCGGCCACGTCCTGACCGTCGATCGTGGCGCGCACATACGGGCCGAGTTTGCGCGGCCCGGGGCTGTAGTAGGCCCAGCCGAACAGGCCGCTGTAGAAGTTCTTGATCGATTCCAGGTCGTGCGCCAGGAGACTCGTCCAGCACGGGGTGCCCGGAGTCTGCCGGGCCTCCCTGGTGCTCTGTTGCCGGGGGGAGCCCCAAACCTCGGTCATCGTCACTCTCTCCTCGGACCATCGTGGCGGCCGCGCGTCCCGCGCCGGACCACGGCGCGCGGGCGGTACGGGACGGGGCACGTCCAGATGTTTGCACCACCTGCCGTGGCGCGCCCCCCGGCCGCGCCGGGATTCACGGGTTCCCGCAGGAGAATGCCCGAAAACGCGTTTCGATGCCGTTTCGAGGCCGTTGCCGTCCAGTGTCGGGAGCGCTGTTCAGTATCGAGCAGGTGTACGCGGTCCCGCCAGAGGGCCTTCCGGGCCAGCCGGTTGCGCCAGGATGGGTGCCATGAATCCCATCATCACCGCAGTCGAACTCATGAACGCGTCGGCCGGGGAGCGGCCGCCGGTCCTGCTGGACGTGCGCTACCAGCTCGGCGGCCCGCCCGGCCGCCCGCAGTACGAGGCCGGGCACATCCCCGGCGCCGCCTATGTGGATCTCGACGCCGAACTCGCCGGCGTGCCGGGGGAGCGCGGCAGGCATCCGTTGCCGGACGTGGAGGAGTTCGGCGCGGCCATGCGGCGGGCCGGTGTCCGCGCCGACCACGACGTCGTCGTCTACGACGGCGGTACGGGCTGGGCGGCGGCCCGCACCTGGTGGATGCTGCGCTGGGCGGGGCATTCCTCCGTACGGGTGCTCGACGGCGGGTTCACTGCGTGGACGGCGCAGGACGGACCCCTCGCGACGGGCGCGCCCGCGGTGCCGGCGGGGGACTTCGTGCCAGCCCCCGGGGCGCTGCCGCTGCTGGACGCGGACGGCGCCGCGGCGCTGGCCCGGCGCGGGCTGCTGCTGGACGCGCGCGCGGGGGAGCGCTACCGGGGCGAGACCGAGCCGATCGACGCGGTCGCCGGGCACATCCCCGGCGCGGTCTCCGCCCCGACGAACGAGAACGTGCTCCAGGACGGCCGGTTCCGGCCCGCCGAGGAACTCGTCGAGCGGTTCGCGGAGCTGGGCGCGGCGGGTGACACGGAGGTGGGCGTCTACTGCGGCTCGGGCGTCTCCGCCGCGCACGAGGTGCTGGCGCTGGCGGTCGCGGGCATCCCCGCTGCCCTCTATGTGGGTTCGTGGAGCGAGTGGTCCTCCGACCGGGACCGCCCCGTGGCGACGGGCCCCCAGCCGGGCTGACCGGAACGACGGCGCCCGGCCGCCGTCAACGCGCGTACGGGGGCGGGCGACCCGGGCACGCGTCACCGCCCGTCAACCCCGGTGACCGGGGTTGTCGGGCGGTCGATTGCGCTGGCCAGCCGCGTCACTCCTTTTTCTTGCGCCCGGTGCGGAAGAC
>NZ_JBSFWT010000141.1:0-10841 GCF_053594975.1 Streptomyces sp. NPDC002537 | reverse complement strand
GGCTGAATTTCGCGGCCCGCAGTCTCAAGGCCACGGTCCGCACATTCAGCCCGTCCGGCGTTTGAGGACGCGGCCGCAGGCCGCTCCCGCCGCAGGCGGCAACGGCGGTACGTTCTATGGCTTCCCTCCTGGAAGGACCTGGCGTACCGTCGGCGCCCGATCTGATGTGTCGTCAGAGAATTCCGGCTACGGCACCGGACGAGAGGGGAACCCGCGGTGTCCCACATCCAACGCCGTCCCACCCGCCGTACGGGCGCGCTCGCGCTCGCCGCGGCCGTGGCCGGGGGGACGGTCCTGCTGGCCGCACCGGCCGCGCACGCGGACACGGTCGACGTGAACTACCAGTGCAAGACCCCCATCGGCGACAGGAGCGCGGTGTCGCCCATCGACATCAAGGGGGTCGCGAGCGGCGACTCGTACAAGCTCACCATGTCCTTCGAGAAGGGCGTCTCCTCCAGCCCGGTCCCGCTCGGCAAGGGCGCGATGACGCCGAGCGCGGTGATCAAACTGGGCGGCGTGGACAGCGGCACGGTGGACGTCACGGGCCCCGCCAACACCGAGGAGATACCGGCCAACACCCCCATCAAGATCAGTGACTTGTCGGGTACCTACACACCGAAGAAGAGCGGCACGGTCACCTTCACGGCCTCCACGCTGACGATCCTGGCGCTGGGCACCACGACGACGTGCACACCGTCCAACAACCCCAAGCCGTCCCTGAGCCTTGACGTGAAGGCCCCGGGCGACTCGACCGGCGGGTCGTCCGCGGGGTCCACGGGCGGCTCGACGAGTGGCTCGACGGGCTCGTCGACGAGCGGTTCGACGGGCGGTTCGACGAGCGGGGCATCGACCGGAGGGTCCAACTCCGGTGGCTCGACGGGTACGACCGGAGGTTCCGGTTCCAGCTCTACGGGTGGCGGGCAGCTGCCGCAGACCGGGCCGTCGGACTCGGCGGTGGCACTCGGCACGCTAGGCGGGACGGTGCTCCTGGCAGGCGTCGCGGGCACCCTGTGGCTGACCCGGCGTCGCCGTGCGGATGCCCGCTAGGCGGTGGCCCGCGGTCCGCGCCGTTCTGGTGCTGATGCTGGTCCTGCTCGCGGCCGGGTGGACACCCGCCGCGGCGGAGGAGTCGCCGTGGACCGCCGTGCCCGCCCCCGCGGGAAAGGACGCCCCGCGGGCGGGGGAGCGGTCCGGGTTCTACCTGGAGGGCGGGCCGGGGACCGTGTTCGAGGACAAGGTGGCCGTGCTCAACCCCGGGGACCGGCCGCGCTCGCTCGACGTACGGGGGGACGGGCCGTGGATCGCCCTCGCCGCGCGGCAGGTACGGGTGCCGCCCCGCACCCGCGCGGACGTCCCGTTCACCGTGACGGTGCCGAGCGGCGCCGAGCCGGGTGACCACTCCGGGGCCCTCGTGGTCAGCGGGGAGGGGCGGCGGACGCGCGTACGGCTGACCCTGCGGGTCACCGGCCCGCCAGCGCTCCCGGCGCTCGCCGTCGAACACCTCCGGGTCAGCAGGGCGGGCGGCGGCGCCGTCATCCGGTACGCACTGGTCAACCGCGGCAACACCGCGCTCTCCCCGCACCTGACCATCCGCGCGGACGGCCTCTTCGGCACGGTCCTGCGCCGTACGGCCGGGGACGTCCCCGCGGCGCTGCCGCCGGGCCGGAGCGTACGGCTGGCCGAGCGGTGGCCGGACGCGCCCCGCCTGGACTCCGTGCGCGTCCACGTCACGGCCACGGCGCCCGGCGCCGTCCGCGCGACCGCGTCCCGCTCGTACACGCCCCTCGTGTGGGTGCTGCCCGTCCTGGGCGGGGGCGCGCTGCTCCTCGCGGGCGCGGTGGCCCTGGTCGTACGCCGCCTCCGGCGCGCCCGCGCGGGAGCGGCGGCGTGAACCGCCCGGCCGCCCGCGCCGCCGGGACCGGGGCCCTGCCGGTCCTGCTGCTGGCCCTGCTGTTCGTCCTGCTCCCGGCCTGGCGGGCGGCGGGCGCCGAGGGGCCCGCCCTGCGGCTCGACCGGGCGGAGGCGGGCAAGGGCGGCAGTGTCACCGTGAGCGGCACCGGGTGGGCGCCCCGGACCCTGCTCACCCTGCTCATCTGCGGCCAGAACATGATCGGCGGCACGAACGCGTGCGCCAACGCCGACGGCCGCACCGCGACCACCGGCGGCGACGGCGCCTTCAGCGCGGAACTCCCGGTCGCCGAGCCGCCCAAGCCGTGCCCCTGTGTGGTGCACGTGGCGACGGCCACGGGCGATCTGGCGGCCGTCGACACCGCCTTCTCCGTGGCCGGGCACCCGGTCGCACCACTGCCGTCGCAGGACGGCGCCGAGCGGCTCGGTGTGCTCGGGGCGCGGCTGGAGGGTTCGAGCGGGGTGCTCACGTGGTTCGGGGCGCCGCCCCGCCGCCGTCTCGTCGTGACCGTCGGCAACCTGGGCTCCGGCCCGGCGCGCGATCCCGTCTTCCGGGTCGGCACCTCGCAGGGCGTGCTGGCCCCCTCATGGGAGAAACAGCCGTGGCGGGGGACGATCGCGGCCGGGGGCCGGGCCCGCCTCGCCCTGGACGTGGAACTGTCGGCCGGGGCACACGGCGACTACCTGGTCTCGCTGGAGTACGGCGACAAGGTGCTGGTGGAGGAGCCGTGGCAGGTGGGGCGGCCGTGGGGGGTGACGCTCTTCTGGGTACTGCTGGGCGTGGTGGTGTCGGTGGGAGTCTTCCGCCTGGGAATGACAACGATCGACCACCTGCACCCACCACCGGCCGCTGCCGCCCCGGAGGCCACCCCGCACGCTGGCCGGGAGGCCGGTCCGCACGCCGACCCGGAGGCCGGAGCGGGGGACCCGGCGTGAAGGCGTGGGTTCCGGTTGGGCCGTAGAACAAAGCGCCCCCGGGAAAACGGAGTGCCCTCGGTGCGATATGCGCACCGAGGGCACTCCGTGTAACTGACCGTTACCGATGCAGTCGCATCAGCGGACATCACCCATCAGGGCCACGATCTTCTTGCGGTTCAGCCAGATCGCCGCACCCGCCAGCAGGGCGACGACCGCCTCGCCGAGGATCACGCCGGTGCTGTCGAGGTTCGCACCCGCCGTGATCAGCAGGGTCATGGTGCAGTCGCCCGCGGTGACCGCGAGGAACCAGACACCCATCATCTGGCTGGCGTACTTCTGCGGCGCCATCTTCGTGGTCAGCGACAGACCCACCGGGGACAGGCACAGCTCGCCCACGGTCTGGAGACCGTAGATCCCGATCAGCCACGCCGGGTTGACCTTCGTACCGTCCGAGGCCATCGACATCGGGAGCGCGAAGAGGACGAACGACAGACCGGCGAAGACCATCGCCGCGGCGAACTTCACCGTGGTGCTGGGCTCGCTCTTGCGGCGGGCGAGCGCCAGCCACATCGCGGCGAAGACCGGCGCCAGGAGCACGACCCACGTGGAGTTGACCGACTGGAACCAGGTGGACGGGAAGTTGAAGCCGAAGACGCTGTCCGCGGTCTTCTTCTCGGCGAAGGTCGACATCGTCGAACCGGCCTGGTCGAAGATCATCCAGAACACGGCGGCGGCGACGAAGAACCAGATGTAGCCGCTGACCTTGGTCTGCTCGGTGTCCGACAGCTCCTTGTCGCGCTTGATGCGCGCCAGGACGAAGATCGGGATGAACAGGCCGAGCAGCGCGATCGGGACCAGGGCCCAGTTGATCGTGAAGACGCCGGTGCCGATCACGATGCCGTAGAAGACGGCGGCGACGGCGAGCCAGATCAGGCCCTTCTTGAGCCACATGTTGCGCTCGGCGACCGTCAGCGGCGTCGGGACCTGGCTGCTCTTCGGGTCCAGGTTGCGGGTGCCCAGCAGGAAGAACAGCAGGCCGAGGGCCATGCCGACGGCGGCGATGGCGAAGCCCAGGTGCCAGCTGACCTTCTGGCCGACGGTGCCGATGACCAACGGGGCGGCGAAGGCGCCGATGTTGATGCCGATGTAGAAGAGGGTGAAGCCACCGTCACGGCGCGGGTCCTGCGGACCCTTGTAGAGGTGGCCGACCATCGTGGAGATGTTGGCCTTCAGCAGACCCGAGCCGATCGCCACCAGCGCGAGGCCGGCGAAGAAGGTCGGCTTGCCGGGGAGGGCCAGGACTCCGTGGCCCGCCACGATGACGCTCGCCGCGATGGCCACCGTCTTGCGGGGGCCCCAGACGCGGTCGCCGAACCAGCCGCCCGGCATGGCGAGCAGGTAGACCATCGCCACGTAGACCGAGTAGATGGCCACCGAGGTGGCCTGCGGCATCGCCAGACCGCCGCCCTGGCTGCCGGGCTTGGCGTCCGGGCCGCCGGCGATCAGATAGACGACGAGCAGGGCCCGCATGCCGTAGTAGGAGAACCTCTCCCACATCTCGGTCATGAAGAGAATGGCCAGGCCGCGGGGGTGGCCGAGGAAGGTCTTTTCGCTGCCTGCGGCAGGAGATGTCTCCTGCGAGGAAGCGCCCTTCGTCAGGCTGGACGCCATGGTGATCCTTGTGTCTCGGGACGCGCGTGGTGGAGCACGTGCGCGCCCGGGTGGGGGTTGGCCGGCACCGGCTACTGCACTGCCCGCCCCCACGCCCTAGGGGTTCGGCCCCTCTTCCGAGGAGCCGGCAGGACAGCCGTACGCCGGGATCCACGCCCCCGCGCATCTTCGCGCGGCGGACCCGGCCGACAGGTCATTCACTGTTTTTCAGAGCTACCCGGGGCAGCCCCGTGCACAACAGAGACCTTCGGCGCGGTTGTCGTCGTGTCGAAGGTCCCCCGGTAGTGCTACAGACGTCTGGTCACCATACGTCACACCCCGCCCGGAAAAGGAAGGAGTTGAGATATGGATCACAGGCGGAGCTGGAACCATCCGCATACGTTCGAAGGTGAGTTTGGTGTTGGAGAAGTGTTGCCCTCGGTAGCTCTGAGTGCACCTCTGACGTGCGCCCGAGCGGACTACCATCAGTCCATGACCCGAGTACTGCTCGCCGAGGATGACGCATCCATCTCGGAGCCGCTCGCGCGCGCCCTGCGCCGAGAGGGCTATGAGGTGGAGGTGCGCGAAGACGGTCCCACGGCGCTCGACGCCGGCCTCAAGGGAGGGGTGGACCTGCTCGTCCTCGACCTCGGGCTGCCCGGCATGGACGGCCTGGAGGTCTGTCGTCGGCTGCGCACCGAAGGCCATGGCTTCCCCGTGCTGGTCCTCACCGCCCGCGCCGACGAGGTGGACACCGTGGTCGGCCTGGACGCCGGCGCCGACGACTACGTCACCAAGCCCTTCCGGCTCGCCGAGCTGCTGGCCCGCGTCCGGGCCCTGCTGCGCCGCGGCGCCGTCGAGTCCCACCAGCAGCCGCCCGCGACCCACGGCGTACGGATCGACGTCGAGTCGCACCGCGCCTGGATGGGCGACGAGGAACTCCAGCTCACCGCGAAGGAGTTCGACCTGCTCCGGGTGCTGGTGCGGGACGCCGGCCGGGTCGTCACCCGTGACCAGCTGATGCGCGAGGTCTGGGACACCACCTGGTGGTCCTCCACCAAGACCCTCGACATGCACATCTCGTGGCTCCGCAAGAAGCTCGGGGACGACGCCGCCAACCCGCGTTACATCGCCACCGTCCGCGGCGTCGGATTCCGCTTCGAGAAGAGCTGAGCCGAGCCGCCCCAGGGCCCCTGCCGGGCTGCTTTCGTTCCACCTGCCCGGAGGGCACCGTGCGCCGCCGACTGATCAATTCCACGCTCGCCGTCGTGCTCGTCGTGATCGCCGTGTTCGGGATCTCGCTCGTCATCGTCGAGACCCGCACGATCGAGAGCAGCGCGCAGGAGAGCGTGCAGTCCGAGGCGGTGCGCCTGGAGAGCATCGTCGAGAGCCGGCTGGCCGGGAACGAGCGGGTGGAGTCGGGGATCCTGCGCGAGCAGATCACCCCCGAGCGCTACGCCCGCATCGAGATCCCCGGCCGTCCGGTCATCGAGATCGGCACCCGGCCCGAGGGCGGCATCATCTCCGCGACCCAGCGCGGCGGGCAGGGCGAGGTCGTACGGGTCGAGGAGTCCCGCTCCACGGTCAGCCGCGAGGTCGGCCGCACCCTGCTGGTGATCCTCGCGGTGGCCCTGCTGGCCGTGGTCGCCGCGGTCTTCCTGGCCGTACGGCAGGCGAACCGGCTCACCGCGCCGCTCACCGACCTCGCCGAGACGGCCGAGCGGCTCGGCTCCGGCGACCCCCGGCCCCGGCACCGCCGCTACGGCGTGCCCGAACTGGACCGCGTCGCCGACGTCCTGGACGCGAGCGCCGAGCGGATCGCCCGGATGCTCACCGCCGAGCGCAGGCTCGCCGCGGACGCCTCGCACCAGCTGCGCACGCCCCTGACGGCACTGTCGATGCGGCTGGAGGAGATCACGCTCACCGACGACCCGGACACGGTCAAGGAGGAGGCGACGATCGCCCTCACCCAGGTGGAGCGGCTCACCGACGTCGTCCAGCGGCTGCTCACCAACTCCCGTGACCCCAAGTCCAGCTCGGCGGTCACCTTCGACCTGGACGAGGTCGTCAAGCAGCAGATCGAGGAGTGGCGGCCCGCCTCGCGCAGCGAGGGGCGCGCCATCGTGCGCTCCGGCAAGCAGGGCCTGCGGGCCGTCGGCACACCGGGCGCCGTCTCCCAGGTGCTCGCCACGCTCATCGAGAACTCGCTGATGCACGGCGACGGCACCGTCGCCCTGCGCACCCGCGTCACCGGCAACCAGGCCGTCGTGGAGGTCACCGACGAGGGGCCCGGCGTGCCGCCGGACCTCGGGGCGCGCGTCTTCGAGCGGACGGTCAGCGGGCGGAACTCGACGGGCCTGGGCCTCGCGGTGGCCCGTGACCTCGCGGAGGCGGACGGCGGCCGCCTCGAACTCCTCCAGGCGAACCCCCCGGTCTTCGCCCTCTTCCTCGGCCGCGAGTCCGACCACCCGGACCCGGCCGACGAGCCGCGCTGACGCGGCGGCGGTCCGACGAGGGGGCCACTGGGCGGTCTTGCCGGAGTGCGATGCGGTACCGCGCCCCGTAAGGGGCGCCGGGAAGCGCTGCGGCTCCGCCGCGTGGGCGCGACCGGCCGTCGACGACCCGTGGCCGGACGACTGCACTTCCGGCGGAGCGCTCAGGCCTCGGCCCGCGCCGGAGGCGAATCGGCCAGGAACGACTCCGCCGCCTCCACCGCGTCACGCGCGGGCAGTGCCCGGAACACCCACGTCCGGTACGACCAGAAGCGGAAGACCGTCCCTATCCCCAGCCCCACCACGTTCTTCGCGATGTTGTTGGCGAAGGACGACGTGAAGCCCAGGCCGTAGTAGGAGATCGCCAGGATGCCGTTCTCGATCACGAGACCGGCGCCGCTGAAGAGCAGGAACAGCGTCAGCTCCCGGCTCCGTCGGCTGTTGTCGCAGTCGCGGTACGTCCAGTACCGGTTGCCCACGTAGTTCGCGGCGATGGCGACGGCGGTCGCGATCACGCCCGACCGCACCACGGCCAGGTGCAGCCCGTGCCAGCAGATGTTGAAGACGATGAGGTTGACCACGAACCCGATGGCCCCGACCGCGCCGAACTTCGCGATCTCGCGGGCCAGCCGCTCCAGCCGGGAACGCATGGCGTGCCGTGGACTCATAAAGATCGTCAGGCTCCGTTGATGGGGGCTTTACGGGACGTGGGACAGCTTTCATGCTATCCAGCGGCTCCGCCGGCCGATGGACGGAGTCGATGAACGAGAGGCGAACGCGGGCCATATCGGCCATCGGCCGCCACCTCGACATCCGCCTCGGCATCTTGGACGATCCTCCAATTAGGGTCAGGGGTGGTTCGCGCGTACGGATACCCTGGGGGCGTGACGTTCCCGGTAGTCGGCATGGTCGGTGGCGGTCAGCTCGCCCGTATGACCCACGAGGCGGGCATCCCCCTCGGCATCAAGTTCAAGCTGCTCAGTGACACCCCGCAGGACTCGGCGGCCCAGGCGGTCGGCGAAGTCGTCATCGGCGACTATCGCGACCTGGAGATCCTTCGTGCTTTCGCACAAGGCTGCGATGTGATCACCTTCGATCACGAGCACGTTCCGACCGAGCACCTACGGGCCCTGGAGGCCGACGGAATTCCCGTCCGCCCAGGGCCCGACGCATTGGTGCACGCCCAGGACAAGGGCGTCATGCGGGCGAAGCTCGACGCGATCGGGGTGCTGTGCCCCCGGCACCGCATCGTCGAGGACCCGGCCGACGTCGAGCGGTTCGCCGCCGAGGGCGCCGGATTCCCCGTTGTCCTGAAGACGGTGCGCGGAGGTTATGACGGAAAGGGGGTTTGGATCGTCCGCACCGCAGAAGAGGCGGGTGAACCCTTCCGTGCCGGAGTGCCCGTGCTCGCCGAGGAGAAGGTCGACTTCGTCCGTGAGCTCGCCGCCAATGTCGTCCGCTCCCCGCACGGCCAGGCCGTCTCCTACCCCGTCGTCGAGTCCGTCCAGGTCGACGGCGTCTGCGACACCGTCATCGCCCCCGCGCCCGGCCTCCCCGAGGCGCTCTCCGCGCACGCGCAGCAGCTCGCCCTCAAGATCGCCAAGGAGCTCGGGGTCGTCGGCCACCTCGCCGTCGAGCTCTTCGAGGTCCGGGACGCGGACGGCAACCCCGCCGTCCTCGTGAACGAGCTGGCCATGCGCCCGCACAACTCCGGCCACTGGACCCAGGACGGCGCGATCACCTCGCAGTTCGCCAACCACGTGCGCGCCGTGCTCGACCTCCCGCTCGGCGACCCGCGCCCGCGCGCCAAGTGGACGGTCATGGCCAACGTCCTCGGCGGCGACTACCCCGACATGTACTCGGCCTATCTCCATTGCATGGCGCGGGACCCCGGCCTGAAGATCCATATGTACGGCAAGGACGTGAAGCCCGGCCGCAAGGTCGGACACGTCAACACCTACGGCGACGACCTGGACGACGTGCGCGAGCGCGCCGCCCATGCCGCCGGATACCTGCGAGGAACGATCACCGAATGACTCACGGCTCCCCCCTGGTCGGCATCGTCATGGGTTCCGATTCCGACTGGCCCGTCATGGAGGCCGCAGCCAAGGCCCTCGCCGAATTCGACATCCCCTACGAGGTCGACGTCGTCTCCGCGCACCGGATGCCGCGCGAGATGATCACCTACGGGGAACAGGCCGCGGACCGCGGGCTCAAGGCGGTCATCGCGGGCGCCGGGGGAGCGGCCCACCTGCCCGGAATGCTGGCCTCCGTCACCCCGCTGCCGGTGATCGGCGTGCCCGTCCCCCTGAAGTACCTCGACGGCATGGACTCCCTGCTGTCCATCGTGCAGATGCCCGCCGGGGTCCCCGTCGCCACCGTGTCCGTCGCGGGCGCCCGCAACGCCGGGCTGCTCGCCGTCCGGATGCTCGCCGCGCACGACGACGAACTCCGGGACCGGATGCGCCGCTTCCAGGACGAGCTCAACGAGCAGGCGACCGAGAAGGGCCGGCGGCTGCGCAGCAAGGCCGCGGGCAACGACGGATTCGGCTTCGGGAAGTGAGCGCGGTGCCCGACCACCTTGCCCGCGCCCGCGAACTGCTCGCCGCGCACCCCGTCGTCGACGGCCACAACGACCTGCCGTGGGCGCTGCGCGAACAGGTCCGCTACGACCTCGACCGCCGCGACCTCGCCACCGACCAGAGCGCCGCCCTCCACACCGACCTGCCCCGGCTGCGGGCCGGCGGCGTCGGCGCGCAGTTCTGGTCCGTCTACGTCCGCTCCACCCTGACCGGCGACGAGGCCGTCAGCGCCACCCTCGAACAGATCGACGTCGTACGGCAGCTGGCCGCCCGCTACCCCGCGGAGCTGCGGCTCGCGTACACCGCGGACGACATGGAGGCGGCGCGCGCGGAAGGCCGCATCGCCTCGCTGATGGGCGCCGAGGGCGGCCACAGCATCAACAACTCCCTCGCCACGCTGCGCGCCCTGCACCGGCTCGGCGTCCGCTATCTGACGCTCACCCACAACACCAATGTCCCGTGGGCCGATTCGGCGACCGACGAGCCCGTCGCCGGCGGACTGACCCGCTTCGGCGAGGAGGTCGTGCGCGA
Organism: Streptomyces sp. NPDC002537; assembly: GCF_053594975.1. NCBI lineage: Bacteria > Bacillati > Actinomycetota > Actinomycetes > Kitasatosporales > Streptomycetaceae > Streptomyces > Streptomyces sp. NPDC002537. Next base: position 760 of record NZ_JBSFWT010000141.1, on the reverse strand, counting down.
GATGAACCGCGTCGGCATGCTCGTCGACCTCTCGCACGTCTCCGCCGACACCATGCGGGACGCCCTGCGGGTCAGCGAGGCGCCGGTGCTCTTCTCGCACTCCTCGGCGCGCGCCGTCTGTGACCACCCGCGCAATGTGCCGGACGACGTCCTGGCGGCGCTGTCCGCCAACGGCGGCGTGGCCATGGCCACCTTCGTCCCGAAGTTCATCCTGCCCGCGGCCGTCGAATGGACCCGCGACGCCGAGGCGAACATGCGCGCCCACGGCTTCGACGCCCTCGCGCACACGCCCGAGGCGATGGAGGTGCACCACGCCTACGAAGCCGCCCACCCGCGGCCGCTCGCGGACGTGACGACCGTCGCGGACCACCTCGACCACATGCGCGAGGTCGCCGGCGTCGACCACATCGGCATCGGCGGCGACTACGACGGCACCGCCTTCACCCCGGAGGGCCTGCGGGACGTCTCGGGCTACCCGAACCTGATCGCGGAACTCCTCCGGCGCGGGTGGTCCGACGCGGATCTCGCGAAGCTGACGTGGCGCAACGCGGTGCGCGTCCTGAGAGCCGCGGAATCGGTGGCGACAGCCACCACCCGCCCCCCGTCGAACGCGACACTCCACTCCCTGGACGGCTAGCCACCCCGGCAACACGGCTTCGCCGCGTTGTCCTCAAACGCCGGACGGGCTGAATTTCCCCCGGTGTCCTGGAACACCTGCATATTGGCCACCAGCTTCCCGATGTCGTTCTGCGAGTTGCTG
>NZ_JBSFWT010000140.1:0-10951 GCF_053594975.1 Streptomyces sp. NPDC002537 | reverse complement strand
GGCCGAATTCCTTGTGCCGGGAGGCGATCTCGTCCGGTTCGTACTCGCCGAAGGCCGCAGGCCGCTCCCGCCGCTGGGGGTCCCCCCGGCCGAAGGCTGGGGGAGGCAACGGACCCGCACCCGGCACACGGCCCGCCCGGCGAGGGCTCGGCCGCACGGCCACGGCGTCCCCTTTTGAGCGAGAAGCTCACCCGAATGGGGTAATCCTGTGTCCGCAGCGGGGACGGGGCGCCGCTGTCGTCCTACCGTCGCCGGGATGATGAGCAGGAGGCCCGAGCCCCCGACGCACGCGCCCTGCGCGCACCGCGCGGTCCGCCCGGAACAGGAGACGCTCGTGCAGGGACCGCCCGCGCGGTACGAGCCGTACCTCGACGGGCTGTTCACCTACTGCCTGTCCGTGCTGTGCGAGCACGAGGCCGCGACCGCGGCGCTCGGCGAGGTCCTCGCGATCGCGGAGCGCCGTGGCGGCCGCGCCCCCGCCGGTGACGAGTCGCACCGTTCCTGGCTGTACGCCCTCGCTCGCTGGGCGTGCCTGCGCCGGCTCGCCGCACCGGGGAGCCACACCGCCCCCGGCGAGGCCGGCAGCACGTCCTCCATCGACGAGCGCCGCCGCGCGGAACTGGCGCGGCTCGCCTGGCCCGAGGCCGCCGGAACCACCGCCGAGCAGCGCGAGGCACTCGAACTCGCCGTGCGGCACGGCCTGTCCGCGCACGAGGTCGCGGCCGTGCTCCGGATGGAGTCCGACGCCGCGCGCACCCTGCTGTCCAGTGCCGCCTGCGAGGTCGAGCGCACCCGGACCGCGCTGGTCGTCGTGGAGTCGGGCCGCTGCCCGGTCGTCGCGGGGTTCGCGGGCGACACCCGGGTGCTGCTCGGCGCGGCCCTGCGGCGCGAGCTCGTCCGGCACGTCGACGACTGCGCTGACTGCCGTCGTACCGCCGAGCGGGCCATCGCGGGCGGCCCCTGGCCCGGCACCTCGGCGTCGTCGGCCGCGCTGCCCGTCGTCCGGGCCCCGCGTGCCGAGGCGCACGCCGCCATGCTGCGCGCCGTGGGCGCGTGCAAGCAGCGGGGGTCCGCCGCGCCGCAGGCCCCCCGCTTCGACCGGCGGGGATTCCCCGTGGAGCCGAAGGACCGTGCCGCGCGCCGCAGCCGCTTCCGCAGCCGGGCCGTCACGACGACGGTCGTCGCCACGGTCGTCGCGGCCCCCGTGCTCGCTCTGTGGGCCGCCTACCGGGGCGCGCCGGAGACGGGGGAGGGGCACGGTCCCACGTCCGTCTCCGCCGAGGAGGCCGGGCGGCACTCCGCCTATCCGTACGAGGGCGACGAGGACGGCGGCACGGCCCGCGAACAGGTGGGCCCGCGCGCGGCGCCGGGAGGCCCGCTGTCCGACGTCTCGGTCGCGGTGCTCGGGCCGGACGGCCGGCCCGTGCCGGTCGCCGAGGAGCCGCTCGGCGGGGTGCCGCCCTCGCCGGGAAGCAGCGCCGTACCGCTGCCGGACGCCCCGCGGGCGCCCGTGCCGGGCCCCGGGCGGCTCACGATCGCCGCGCAGCCGAGCGGTTCCGCCACGCTCATCACGCTCACGGCGAGCGGCGGGGACGCGGTCCCGTGGTCGATGACCACCAACGCGCCCTGGCTGCGGCTGAGCAGGACGGGCGGCGTGCTGTGGCCGGGGCAGTCCATCACCGTCGTCGTCGAGATCGACCGCGCGAGCGAGCCGACGGGCCACTGGAGCGCGCGGGTCGCCGTGGCGCCCGGGGGCTCGGTGGTCACGATCGAGGGCCAGGGCCCCGCCCCGAGGCCGACGCCCACCCCGCTCGGGCCGACCATGCCCCCCGCCACCCCGCCGCCGTCACCCCACGGCCCGACCCCGCCGGCCTGACCGGAGTTCCCGGCGGCGGGGGACGGCTGCAAGGGGAAGCCACAGGAGGACGGCTACAGGGGATTACGAGGTCAGTGCTTGTCGGCCGGGTGCGGAGCCATCGGCAGGAGCGACGCCATCCGCTCCTCGCAGAGCTCCACCAGCCGCGCGTACGCCTTCTTGCCCATGAGCTCCTTCAGCTCGGGCGCGTACGTCACGTAGACCGGGTCCCCTGCGCCGTGCGCGGACGTCGCCGACGTGCACCACCAGTGCAGGTCGTGGCCGCCGGGACCCCAGCCCCGGCGGTCGTACTCGCCGATCGAGACCTGGAGCACCCGCGTGTCGTCCGGCCGGTCGATCCAGTCGTACGTCCGGCGCACCGGCAGCTGCCAGCAGACGTCCGGCTTGGTCTCCAGCGGCTCGCGGCCCTCCTTGAGCGCCAGGATGTGCAGGGAACAGCCGGCGCCGCCCGCGAAGCCGGGCCGGTTCTGGAAGATGCAGGAGCCCTCCCAGCGGCGCGTCTGCCGGTCGCCGTCCTCGTCGACCTGGGTCCAGCCGGTGGCCGTGCCCACCTCGTGGAACTGCCACATCTCCGGGGTCAGCCGTGCCACATGGCCCGCGACGCGCTGCTCGTCGTCCTCGTCCGAGAAGTGCGCGCCCAGCGTGCAGCAGCCGTCGTCGGCGCGCCCGGCCTGGATGCCCTGGCAGCCGCTGCCGAAGATGCAGCTCCAGCGGGAGGTGAGCCAGGTCAGGTCACACCGGAAGACCTGCTCGTCGTCGACCGGATCGGGGAATTCGACCCAGGCGCGGGCAAAGTCGAGCCCGACCTCGTCGGAGACCCGAGCGGAGGGCTTGGAACGCTTGCCCGACACCTTCGCCTCGGCGTTCTCGGCGTTCCCGGCCGCCTTGTCCGCCTTTTCGAGGTGTTCGTCGCGCTTCGCCTTCTTCGTCTTTGCCACCCCTCAAGACTATGCGCCCCGGACAACAGCAGTAGCGTTCAGGCCATGAGACTCGGTGTCCTCGATGTGGGTTCGAATACGGTCCATCTGCTGGTGGTGGACGCGCATCCGGGCGCCCGTCCGCTGCCCGCCCACTCCCACAAGGCCGAACTGCGTCTCGCCGAGCTCATCGACGACGAGGGCGCGATCAGCGACGCCGGGATCGACCGCCTCGTCGCCGTCGTCCGGGACGCCCTCCAGGCCGCCGAGGACAAGGGAGTGGAGGACGTCCTGCCGTTCGCCACCTCCGCCGTCCGCGAGGCGTCCAACGCCGACGCCGTCCTCACCCGCGTGCAGAAGGAGACCGGCGTCACCCTGCCCGTCCTCACCGGCGACGAGGAAGGGCGGCTGACCTTCCTGGCGGCCCGCCGCTGGTTCGGCTGGTCGGCGGGCAGGCTCCTCGTCCTCGACATCGGCGGCGGCTCCCTGGAGATCGCCCTAGGGCTGGACGAGGACCCCGACGCGGCCGTCTCCCTGCCGCTCGGCGCGGGCCGGCTCACCACCGCCTGGCTGCCCGGCGACCTGCCCGACCCCACGGACGTACGGGCCCTGCGGCGGCACGTACGGGCCCAGATCGCCCGCATCGTCGGGGACTTCGCCCGGCACGGCCCGCCCGACCACACCGTCGCCACGTCCAAGACCTTCCGGCAGCTCGCCCGGATCGCGGGCGCGGCCCGCTCCACGGACGGGCTGTACGTGCAGCGCACGCTCACCCGGAAGGCACTGGAGGAGTGGGTGCCGCGGCTCGCCGGCATGACGTCCGCGCAGCGCGCGCAGCTGCCCGGGGTCTCGGAGGGGCGCGCCCCGCAGCTCGTCGCGGGGGCGCTCGTCGCCGAGGCGGCGATGGACCTCCTCGGGATCGACGAACTGGAGATCTGTCCCTGGGCGCTCCGCGAGGGCGTCATCCTGCGCAGGCTGGACCACCTGCCGACCCCGCAGCCGGTCCGTTCGTGACCGCCCGGCGGCGGCCTGTGACGGCGAGAAACCCCACCCGTGGCCCGGCCCCGCCGAACCGGCATGCGTACGCTGTCCCTCGTGACAGAGCCAGTGGTGCGCATCCCTGATGCGAAGGTCGCGCTGTCCACGGCCTCGGTCTATCCGGAGTCGACGGCGACGGCCTTCGAGATCGCCGCGCGCCTCGGCTACGACGGGGTCGAGGTCATGGTGTGGACCGATCCGGTCAGCCAGGACATCGAGGCGCTCCGCCGCCTGTCCGACTACCACCAGGTGCCCATTCTGGCCGTCCACGCGCCCTGCCTGCTGATCACCCAGCGCGTCTGGTCGACCGACCCCTGGGTGAAGCTCCAGCGGGCCCGTACGGCCGCCGAGAAGCTGGGCGCGACCACGGTGGTGGTGCACCCGCCGTTCCGCTGGCAGCGCGGCTACGCACGGGACTTCGTGCAGGGGATCTGGCGGATGGCCGACGAGACGGACGTCCGCTTCGCCGTCGAGAACATGTACCCCTGGCGCTACCGCGACCGCGAGATGCTCGCCTACGCGCCCGACTGGGACGTCACCAAGGACGACTACCGCCACTTCACGGTCGACCTCTCGCACACCGCCACCGCCCGCACGGACGCCATCCACATGATCGACCGGATGGGCGACCGGCTGGCGCACATCCACCTCGCCGACGGCAACGGCTCCGCCAAGGACGAGCACCTCGTCCCCGGCCGCGGCAAGCAGCCCTGCGCCGAGCTGCTGGAGCGGCTCGCGGCCACGGGATTCGACGGGCACGTGGTGATCGAGGTCAACACCCGCCGCGCCATGTCCTCCGCCGAGCGCGAGGCCGACCTCGCCGAGGCCCTGGCCTTCACCCGGCTGCACCTCGCCTCCCCGACGCGCGCGGCCCGGCCATGAGCGCCTCCCGGACGGGCGAGGGGACCCCCGGCGAACCCGGCTCCTCCGGCGGGCCCGGTGCTTCGGGCACACCTGGTGCTTCAGGCACACCCGGCGCCTCCGGGAAGCCCGGCGCGGGCGGGCGGCCCGCCGCCCCGAAGAAGCGCGGCAGGCCGGCCCGTACGGACCTCGGCGGCGGTCCCGGAGCCCGCGAACGCATCCTCGCCGCGGCCCGCGCCGAGTTCGCCGAGCGCGGCTACGACAAGGCGTCCATCCGGGCCATAGCCAGAGGCGCCGACGTGGACCCCGCCCTCGTCCACCACTACTTCGGGCCCAAGGAGAGCATCTTCGCCGCCGCCATCGAAGAGTCCTTCGCGCCCGTCCTGCAAGGGCCGGGCATCACCCTCCAGGGGGGTTTGGACACCGCGGGCGAACGAATGACGCGCTTTTTCCTCGGCATCTGGGAGAACCCCGTCACCCGCGAACCCCTGCTCGCTATCGTCCGCTCCGCGGTCGCCAACGAGACCGTCGCCGCGATCTTCCGGAACCTCGTCACCAGCCGCCTGATGGTCCCCATCGCCGCGGAGCTCGACGTGGCGGAACCCCGGCTGCGCGCCGAGCTCGCCGCCGCCCACCTCGTCGGCATCGCCATACTGCGCCATGTGATCAAGGTGGAGCCGCTGGCGTCGGCGGATCCCGAGCAGATCGTCGCCCAGGTGGCCCCCGTGGTGCAGCGGCACCTCGCGGGAGCCTGAGCCCGGCCCGGTCCCGACCCGGCCTGACCCCGGCCTGCGGGGACCCCGGGTGCGCATCTCACATCCCGGAGACACTGTCCGGATCTTGGATCACCGGCGTAGGCTCGGAAGACGCTGACGAGCGCCGACGCCCTTCCCGCGCGGCGCCGCTGACCGGCACAGCGCTGACGCACTTCGAGGAGTGGAGCAGGATGCCCGAGCTGAGGTCCCGCACCGTCACCCACGGCCGCAACATGGCGGGCGCCCGCGCCCTGATGCGCGCATCGGGCGTAGCGAGTGAGGACATCGGCAAGCCGATCATCGCGGTGGCCAACTCCTTCACCGAGTTCGTCCCCGGCCACACCCACCTCGCACCGGTCGGCCGGATCGTCTCCGAGGCGATCCTGGCGGCGGGCGCGGTGCCCCGCGAGTTCAACACCATCGCCGTCGACGACGGCATCGCGATGGGCCACGCGGGCATGCTCTACTCGCTGCCCTCCCGCGACCTCATCGCCGACTCCGTCGAGTACATGGTCGAGGCGCACTGCGCCGACGCGCTGATCTGCATCTCCAACTGCGACAAGATCACCCCGGGCATGCTGATGGCCGCCCTGCGCCTCAACATCCCCGTCGTCTTCGTCTCCGGCGGCCCGATGGAGGCCGGACAGGCCACCCTCGTCGACGGCACGGTCCGCAAGCTGGACCTGATCAACGCCATCGTGGACGCGGTCAACGAGAACGTCTCGGACGAGGACGTCCTCCGCATCGAGGAGAACGCCTGCCCCACCTGTGGCTCCTGTTCCGGCATGTTCACCGCCAACTCGATGAACTGCCTCACCGAGGCCATCGGCCTCTCCCTCCCGGGCAACGGCTCCACCCTCGCCACCCACACCGCGCGCCGGGCGCTCTACGAGAACGCGGCCCGCACGGTCGTCGAGATCACCAAGCGCTACTACGAGCAGGACGACGACTCGGTCCTGCCGCGCAACATCGCCACCCGCGCGGCCTTCGACAACGCCATGGCCCTCGACATCGCCATGGGCGGCTCGACCAACACGATCCTGCATCTGCTCGCCGCCGCCCAGGAGGCCGGGCTCGACTACGACCTCAAGGACATCGACGCGGTCTCGCGCCGGGTGCCCTGCCTGGCCAAGGTCGCGCCCAACGTCGCCCCCGGCGGCACGTACTACATGGAGGACGTGCACCGCGCCGGCGGCATCCCCGCGATCCTCGGCGAGCTCTACCGCGGGGGCCTCCTCAACGAGGACGTGCACACCGTCCACTCGCCCTCCATCAAGGACTGGCTGGGGACCTGGGACGTGCGCGGCGGCTCCCCGTCCGCCGAGGCCGTCGAGCTCTGGCACGCCGCCCCCGGCTGCGTCCGCTCCGCCACGGCCTTCTCGCAGTCCGAGCGCTGGGAGACCCTCGACACGGACGCGGCGGGCGGCTGCATCCGCGACGTGGCGCACGCGTACTCCAAGGACGGCGGACTGGCCGTCCTCAAGGGCAACCTGGCCGTCGACGGCTGCGTCGTGAAGACGGCCGGCGTCGACGAGTCGATCTGGACGTTCGAGGGCCCCGCCGTCGTCTGCGAGTCGCAGGACGAGGCCGTCGACAAGATCCTCCGCAAGGAGATCAAGGAGGGCGACGTCGTCGTCATCCGCTACGAGGGCCCCAGGGGCGGCCCCGGCATGCAGGAGATGCTCTACCCGACCTCCTTCCTGAAGGGCCGCGGCCTCGGCAAGGCCTGCGCCCTCGTCACCGACGGCCGCTTCTCCGGCGGCACTTCGGGTCTCTCCATCGGCCACGCCTCGCCCGAGGCAGCCTCCGGCGGCACCATCGCCCTGGTCCACGATGGCGACCGCATCCGCATCGACATCCCCGGGCGCTCCATCGAACTCCTCGTCCCCGACGAGGAACTGGCGGCCCGCCGGGAGGCGCTCGGCGGCACGTACGCGCCGGGGAACCGCGACCGCAAGGTGTCGGCGGCCCTGCGCGCGTACGCGGCCATGGCGACGAGCGCGGACAAGGGAGCGGTCCGCGACGTGAGCCGCCTGGGCTGAACCCGTGGTGAGAGGTAAGGGGCGTCGGCCATGGGCCGCGCTCCTTACTTCCACCCCGCCGGATTGTGGTCGCTCACCGCGAAGACCGTGCCGTCCGGCGCCGCCCCGAACACCTTCCCGTCCGCCGCGACCGGCGCGGGCAGCAGATCCAGATACCCCCGCCCGGCCCGCGTCAGCCGCGGCGACGTCTGCCCGAGCAGGGCACCCCGCACCGTGTCGACGGCCAGCAGCCGCCCGTCCGCCGCGGAGAAGTACAGCCGGCCCTCGGTGGGCACCAGCGCCGAGGCGTTGGCCACCGACGTGTCCAGCCGCCACAGCTGACCGCCCGCACCGCCCGGCCCGGTCCCGACCGCCGTCAGGCCGCCGTCCGAGGACAACAGATAGACCGTGTCACCGCGCGCGGCGGCACTCGTCACGCTCAACGGCGTACTCATCGGCACCCGCTGCTCGCGCTGCTCCGCCGGGTCGTAGCGGACCACGGCGGACACCCGGTCGTGCGAGTCGACGGCCGTCAGGTACAGCGCGTCCCGCGGTCCCACCCCGACGGCGGTCAGATCGCCGTCCAGCGTCCGCTGCCACAGCGTCGTGCCGCGCAGCGGGTCGAGCGCGAGCATCTGGGTACGGTGCTGCCCGCCGCCCGCCGGGGAGACCGCGTACACCGGCGCCCCCGCGTCACGTCCGGCCACCACCCGGGAGTCGGCATAGGACGAGAAGACCGGCTTGGGCTGCCCCGGCAGCTTGTGGCTCCAGCGCTCCTTCCCCGAAGCGCCGTCCACTGCCGTCACCGTGCCGTCCACGGCGACCAGCAGCAGCGTGTCACCCGCGTGGTAGACCCGGCCCCCGTACGCCGACACGTCCCGTGACCAGCGCGGCTCCCCCTTCGCCGGGTCCAGCGCGGACAGCCGGTCGCCGTCCGGCGTTATGACGTGCACCAGTCCGCCCGAGACCACGGGCGCGGGCGGCGCCCCCGGCTCCGTGGCCGCGGGCCGCGCGGTGTCGGTCGCTATCCGCCAGACGACGTTCCCGTTCGCGGGGTCGATGCGCGCCGCCTGCACCCCGGGAGCGGAGCAGTAGAGCGCCTCCTCCCCGTACGTGCAGAACCCGGCCCGCACCCTGCCGTCCCCCGCCGCGTCCACCGGAACCGACGTCTCCCACGGCTCCCAGTCGGCACTCGTCGCGGAGGGCCGGTGCAACGGCCCGTCCAGTACGTCGGTCCGGCTCAGCGTCCAGAAGCCGCCCGCGCCCACCACCGCGGCGGCCACGGTGGCGGCGACGACCCACCGGCCGCGGCGGCGACGCGGCCTGCCGGGCGCCGCCGGCTCCTGCACCTCCGGCTGCTCCGGCTCCTCCGGCGGCGGGGAAACCCGTACATGCGTGGGGACGAGGTCGCGCGCCGCCCCGTCGTCCCCGGACCCGCGCCGGGCCGGCAGCCCGGCGTCCGCCAGGCGCGGCAGCCGGGACATGATCAGGTCCGGCGTCGGCCGGTCGGCGGGCTCCTTCGACAGGCAGGCGCGGATCAGCGGCACGAGATCGGCGGGCACACCGTCGAGGTCCGGCTCGTTGTGCACCACCTGGTACGCCACGATGTACGGACTGTCCGACTCGAACGGACCGCGGCCCGTCGCCGCGTGCACCAGCAGCGAGGCCAAGGCGAACACATCCGCCGCGGGCCCCACCTCGCGCGGCCGCTGGAACTGCTCGGGAGCCATGAAAGGCGGCGTACCGATCAATTTCCCGGTCTCGGTACGCAGCTCACTGTCGTACGGGCGGGAAATACCGAAGTCGATGACCTTGGGGCCGTCCTCGGCGAGCAGGACATTGCTCGGCTTGAGATCGCGGTGCACCACTCCCGCACGGTGAATATCGCGCAGCGCCTCCGCCAGCCCGGCCGCCAGCCGCCGTACCTCGTCGGGCGCCAGCGGCCCGTTCCGCTTGACGCGCTCGGAGAGCGTGGGACCGGGAATGTAGAGAGTGGCCATCCAGGGCCGCCCGGCATCCGGGTCGGCGTCCACGACCGGCGCCGTGAATGCCCCGCTCACCCGCCGCGCGGCCGCGACCTCCTGCCGGAACCGGGCCCTGAACTCGGGATCCACCGCATACTCGGCGTGCACCACCTTGACCGCGAGCCGCAGCCCGGACGGGGAGCGCGCGAGGTGGACCACACCCATGCCGCCGGAGCCGAGACGCCCTTCCAGCCGGTAACGACCGGCAAACCCCGGATCCTCCGCTTCCGGGCCCGTCCCGGTCGTGCGCAGCGGCGGCATTCCCCCACCCCCGTGTGTATTCGGCCGCGTACGGCGGCTTCCGGAGCCTAATCGATGGCACGGGAGAAACCCGGGAGGCGTGCCGGGCCTTGCTAGCCTGCGCATGTCATTGAGCTAACGGCTCATCACCGCGCGGGGGAGGCCCACATGGCTGACGGCGAGAACACCGAAACCACCGAGAACACCGAGTTCGACGAGGGCAGTACAGGGGACAACGGGTTGTCGTCCGTGTCGGTGCGGAGCGCGAGCGCCGTCTACTTCCCGGTCGCCCCGGGCTACCAGGTCAACGTCCGCCGCGGCCCGAACACCGGCAGCCAGGTCGTCCGTGTCCTCCCCGAGGACGCCTCGGTGCAGATCCGCTGCCAGACCCGCGGCGAGACGGTCTCCGGCCCGTACGGCACGACCGACATCTGGGACAGCATCGCGCCGGGCCAGTATGTGTCGGACGCCTACGTCAAGACCGGCAGCAGCGACTTCGTGGCCGTCCGCTGCTCCTGAGGCCCCGCACCGGGCGGTGGCGATAATCGGCGTATGAGCGATGAGCACCAGCTGCCGACCGGCCCGCAGCCCGAACCGATCCGGTTCTTCGGTACGACGTGGGTCGACCACAGCGGCGGTTACCCGCTGCGCCGTGCCGGCGCGGGCCTCGGCGCACTCGCCGCGGCGGCGGCGGGCGCCGTAGTACTGCGCTTCGGCTACGAGGGCCTGACCATCGCCAAGGTCGGCGGTCTGGTCAACGCTCTGGTGGTCGCCGCCTTCGCCATCTGCAGTGCGATCGCCTTCCGCCGCACCTGGGAGGGCTTCGGCCGCCGCCCGGACCCCGCGGCGGACCCGGCGGCCGAACGCTCGATGCAGAGCATGCTCCTGATCGGCTTCATCGGCTCGCTCCTCGCGTACGCGCTCCGCACGGTGCGGGAGGCCCCGGGCGAGGGCCTGCGGCGCACGGAGTACGAAGCGGCGCTGCGGCGCCACGAGCGCCGCGGCACGGGCCGTAAGGGCGGCAAGAAGCGCTAGCGGCCGTGGTGCAGACCATCCCCCGGACTCGTGTAGAGTTCCCCGAGTTGCCCGGCGTCCGCAAGGACAGGTGGCGACAACTCACTACCGTATGGCTCCCTGAACGGGATGGATTTCGGCTTGCCGGAATTCGGTTCGGACTCCGATTAGGAGTCGCCGGGGAAATCCGCTAAAGTAGTGATCA
>NZ_JBSFWT010000139.1:0-10989 GCF_053594975.1 Streptomyces sp. NPDC002537 | reverse complement strand
GGGGCGACACCCCGGTAACCCGCCCTACAGGACGCCGGAGGCCCGGGGGCGACACCCCGGCAACCCGCCCTACAGGACGCCGGAGGCCCGCCCGCGGCGCCCCAATAGCCCGCCGCAGGCGGCGAACCGGCTCGCGGCCGGGGCCCGGGGGCGGCGCCCCGAGGGGGCCCGGGGGCGCAGCCCCCGGAGAGAAGAACCGTCTTCCGGCCACCCCGCCGGAGGCGACTCCGGTTACCCCGAACAAACTGGCTATGCTCACCGCATGGCCGCACTGGGATGGATCACTCCCCGCAAGCGCTCCGCCACCGCACGCAGTGTGCTGGCAGGCGAGGCCGCGGCGGAGGCAGCCCGTAAAACCGCACAGGAGAGCGCGGACACCGCGGAATCCGCGGACATCGCGGCGGAGCCGGCCGAGCCGGAGTTCCCCGTCGTCGGCGACGTGCGCGCCGCCGCCTTCTTCGACCTCGACAACACCGTGATGCAGGGCGCGTCCCTCTTCCACTTCGGCCGCGGCCTCTACAAACGCCACTTCTTCCACAAGCGCGATCTGGCCAGGTTCGTCTGGCAGCAGATCTACTTCCGCGTCGTCGGCTCGGAGAACCCCGAGCACGTCGAGGACGCCCGCAACAGCGCCCTGTCCATCGTCAAGGGCCACCGCGTCTCCGAGCTGATGTCCATCGGCGAGGAGATCTACGACGAGTACATGGCGGAGCGCATCTGGCCGGGCACCCGGGCACTCGCACAGGCCCACCTCGACGCGGGCCAGAAGGTCTGGCTGGTGACGGCCGCGCCCGTCGAGACCGCGACGATCATCGCCCGGCGGCTCGGGCTGACCGGCGCGCTCGGCACGGTCGCCGAGTCCATCGGCGGCGTCTACACCGGCAAGCTGGTCGGCGAGCCGCTGCACGGCCCCGCGAAGGCGGAGGCGGTACGGGCACTGGCCGCGGCGGAGGGGCTGGACCTGGCCCGCTGCGCGGCGTACAGCGACTCCGCCAACGACATCCCCATGCTGTCGATCGTCGGCCACCCCTACGCCGTCAACCCGGACGCCCGGCTGCGCAGGCACGCCCGCGAGCGCGGCTGGCGGCTGCGCGACTACCGTACGGGCCGCAAGGCGGCGAAGGTCGGCATCCCGGCCGCGGCCGGGGTGGGCGCCCTGGCGGGCGGCGCGGCGGCCGCGATCGCCCTGCACCGCCGCAAGCGCTGACACGGCACTGGCGAACGGCACCGGCAACCGGCACCGACGACCGGCACCCGTGCCGGAACACCCGGGAATCCGGCCCGGGAACGCCCCCGGGCGACCCCACCGGGCCGGGCCCCGCACCCCGGCCGGGGCCGCGTCAACACCCGGCGCTCACATCCCGCCACCGGCGTACGGGCTGTTCGGACACGTCCGACACGGTGAGTAATCAGTCGTCACCCTCCGGCAATCCTGTCGTCATACCCTCACACAGCCCCCCTCAGTCCTCCCTCGTCCGGATTGCCACAACACGCTGCGCATTCGGCCACACCATTACCGAAACCGGTCAACTTCCTTTCAGGGTTCGATATTTGATCGATCTCGAAGCGGTAAGAGAACGAACGGAAGCGGTGATTTAAGCAACTCGGTGTAGCGCCGCCTGTACGAAGCGTTATTCTCCTCAGACGCAAACCGGTACCCCCTTGTCCCTACGACGAGTGAACGGTTCCGTACTGCACGTGATGGAAGCTCTGCCTCTGGGAGTCCCGTGTACCCACACGTCGGGGTTGACGCCTCGGGCCTGGCTACGCTGCGCGCAGCGGTCGTCGACCGCCTGCTCGGCTTCGTCCCCACCGCGTACGCCGTCCCCGCCTTCGCCACACCCGTCCCCGCCGGCCCCTGCTACGCCCTCGCCGAGGGCAGCGCGGCGGCGGTGGGCAGACGCGCCCGCCGCGGCGCCGGCGCCGGTACGTCCACCACCACCCGCCGTCCCAGCGCCGACAGCGACAGCGCCCGCATGCTCGACCTGGTCGAGCGCGCCCAGTCCGGAGAGGCCGACGCCTTCGGCCGGCTCTACGACCAGTACGCCGACACCGTCTACCGCTACATCTACTACCGCGTGGGCGGCCGGGCCACCGCGGAGGACCTCACGAGCGAGACGTTCCTGCGCGCCCTGCGCCGTATCGGCACCTTCACCTGGCAGGGCCGCGACTTCGGCGCCTGGCTGGTGACGATCGCCCGCAATCTGGTCGCCGACCACTTCAAGTCGTCAAGGTTCCGGCTCGAGGTGACCACCGGCGAGATGCTCGACGCCAACGAGGTCGAGCGCAGCCCCGAGGACTCCGTCCTCGAATCCCTCTCCAACGCCGCCCTTCTGGAGGCGGTGCGCAAGCTCAACCCCCAGCAGCAGGAGTGCGTCACGCTCCGCTTCCTCCAGGGCCTCTCGGTCGCCGAGACCGCCCGCGTCATGGGCAAGAACGAGGGCGCCATCAAGACCCTCCAGTACCGCGCCGTCCGCACACTGGCCCGGCTCCTCCCGGACGACGCACGCTAACTCTGTGCACCCGTTCACTCACCAGCGGTCATATCACTGGGGGCGCGTAACCCGGCCACCGCGCCAGTCGTTGTGGGGGGTGCAGACTCCCTCCGGTCACGCCATGCCCGTGTCCACTCACTCGATCGAGTGGACGCGTTCACGGCGTGCAACCCTCCTGTTCTTGAGGGGAGTCGACCGTCATGACGAGAGGAGGTGCCGCCTGTGATCGCGAATGTTTCGGCGCACCGGCGGGCGAACGCCTTCGCCCATGCCCTGGAGGACCAGGAACTCCAGGGCGCGGCGGCCACACAGCCAGGCCCATCGGCGGACGGCGCCGAGCAGGGCAAGCTGCTGGCCCTGGCGAGCGGACTGGGCGCGCTGCCCGTGCCCGAGCTCGACCCCGAGACCAAGAGCGTGCAGCGGGCGCAGCTGATCGCCGCCATGGAGAGCCAGTTCGCCGGAGGTTCGGCCGCCGCCGTTCCCGAGCCGCGCGGCAGCAGTGCCCGAGGCCGGGGCGCCCACCGGGCGCTCAGTCGGCTCAAGCCCCGCTCCCGCTGGTCGAAGGGGCTCGCCGCGGGCGGGCTGACCGTGGGCGTGGCCGCGGGCGCGTTCGGTGGTGTCGCGGCGGCGAGTTCCAACGCCCTGCCCGGTGATTCGCTGTACGGGCTGAAGCGCGGCATGGAGGACATCAAGCTCGGCCTGGCCGACGGCGATTCCGCTCGCGGCGGGCTCTTCCTGGACCAGGCGTCGACCCGGCTCCACGAGGCCCGGCGGCTGATGGAGCGGGGCCGGTCCGGCCCGCTCGACCTGGAGGCGCTGAACGAGATCCGCAGGACCCTCTCCGGCATGCGCCACGACGTCTCCGAGGGGCACCGCCTGCTGCACGAGGCCTACAAGCGGGACGGCTCCCTCGGCCCGATGGAGCGCCTCGACTCCTTCACCGCGCTGCACCGCGAGGGCTGGAGTCAGCTGCGGGACAAGCTCCCGGCCCAACTGGCCGACGTGGGCAACGAGGTGAGCTCGGTCTTCGCGGCCATAGACGATGAGGTCGGTCCGCTGCGTTCGCTGCTGCCCGCCCCTGCGGGCAAGCACGGGGCGGCGCCCAAGGCGGGCGCTTCTCCGCACAGCGGCCCGGAGAACCGTTCGGTGCGGCCCGCGTCGCCTCCGTCGGCGGCCTCGCCCACCGACGGCAGGCACAGCGGCGGCGGTCAGCAGCGTTCGGCGGACCCCGGTGGCGGCCAGCAGCACGAGGGGCTCCTCGGCGGCACGGGTCTGCTCCAGCCCCCGCAGGACTCCGGCAGCTCCAGTCCGGCGGGCCCCACGCACGGCGGCAAGGACGCCAAGCAGCCGGACATCACCATCCCGCCGCTCCTCCCGAACATCCTCCCGGGGCTGGGCATCCACAGCGAGCACGAGAAATAGCACGCACGAGAAACACGGGAAAAGGGCGAGAGCCCAGGCGGTCGGTGTTCTTCATCTCGGACTGAGCCCGTACGACGGGGGGGCTCAGAAGAACACCGACCGCCGCTGTACGAGCAGCTTGTACAAGGTGTGCTGAATCGTTTCTCGTACCTGATCGGTCAGGTTGAACATCAGCATCGGGTCGTCCGCGGCCTCCGGCGGATAGCCGTCCGTCAGGATCGGCTCCCCGAACTGGATCGTCCACTTCGTCGGCAGCGGCACCACTCCCAGGGGGCCCAGCCAGGGGAAGGTGGGCGTCAGCGGGAAGTACGGGAAGCCCAGCAGCCGCGCCATGGTCTTGGAGTTGCCGAGCATCGGATAGATCTCCTCGGCGCCCACGATCGAGCACGGCACGATCGGCGCACCGGCACGCAGTGCCGTGGAGACGAAGCCGCCCCGGCCGAAGCGCTGGAGCTTGTACCGGTCGGAGAACGGCTTCCCGATCCCCTTGAAGCCCTCGGGCATCACCCCGACCACCTCGCCCCGCTCCAGCAGCTTCTGCGCGTCCTCCGCGCAGGCGAGCGTGTGCCCGAGCTTCCGCGAGATCTCGTTGATCACCGGCAGTACGAAGACGAGGTCGGCGGCGAGCATCCGGATGTGCCGCCCGGCCGGGTGGTGGTCGTGCACCGCGACCTGGAGCATCAGCCCGTCGACCGGCAGGGTGCCGGAGTGGTTGGCGACGACCAGCGCCGCGCCCTTGTCCGGGATGTTCTCCAGGCCCTTCACCTCGACCCTGAAGTACTTCTCGTAGAACGGGCGGAGCGCGGACATCACCACCTGGTCGGTGAGCTCCTCGTCGTAGCCGAACTCGTCGACCTCGTACTCGCCGGTGATCCGGCGCCGGAGGAAGCTCAGCCCGTGGGCCAGCTTGCGGTCCCAGCTCTCCCCTGCCGACTCCCGGGCCTCTTCCGCCACGCCCTCCGCGTCCGCCGCCATGGCCTGCTCGGGCGGCGCCGTCTCCTCGTCACGCTGCTGCGGCACGGGGGCGAGCGCCGACTGCGCCCGGTTGGTACGGGGCCGGCCCGCGCGCTTGCCCTTCCGCTTCGACCGCGGTTCCTCGCCGAACGGGATGACCTTCGCGTCCGCCATGGTGGGTGCGCTCCTCAGTTCTGGCCGCGGCCGGCAGGCAGGACGGCGGCGATCCGGTCGACGGTACGGGCGAGCGTGCTGGGCGGAAGCAGCCCCGGGCCATGGCTGCGCGCGTAGTCCGCGAAGGCCCCCGCGGTCGTGTACCGGGGCTCGAACCCCAGCGTCTCCCGCATCTGGGTGGTCCGGACGACGCGCCCGTGGGTGAGCAGCCGGATCTGCTCGGGCGAGAAGTCCGTGACGCCGACCGAGCGCAGCGCGGAGCCGACCCAGGTGACGGTCGGCAGGAAGAAGGGAAGGGTGGGGCGCCCGAGGCGCCGGGCGGCCTGGGAGAGCAGCAGCACCCCGTCACCCGCGATGTTGAAGGTGCCGCTGTTGAGCGTGGCCCGTCCGGGTTCGCCCGCGGCGATCCGCAGCACCTCGATCACATCGTCCTCGTGGACGAACTGCAGCCGCGGGTCGAAGCCGAGGACGGTGGGCAGGACGGGCAGCGCGAAGTACTCCGCGAGCGGCGAATCGGCGCGCGGCCCGAGGATGTTGGCGAACCGCAGGACGCACACGGCCACGTCGGGGCGGCGGCGCGCGAAGCCCCGGACGTACCCCTCGACCTCGACGGTGTCCTTGGCGAAGCCACCGCTGGGCAGGGACTTGGGCGGGGTGCTCTCGGTGAAGATCGCGGGGTCGCGTGGCGCGGAGCCGTAGACATTCGTGCTGGACTTGACCACCAGCCGCTTGACGGAGGGCGTCTTCTGGCAGGCACCGAGCAGCTGCATGGTGCCGATGACGTTGGTCTCCTTGACCGAGGCCCGGCTGCCGCGCTTGCCCAGGGGGGTGCCGTTCACATCCATGTGGACGACGGTGTCGACACCGTGTTCGGCCAGAACCTTGGCGATCGTGGGATGGCGGATGTCCGCCCGTACGAAATCGGCCCCGCCGAGGTGGTGCTCGGGGGCCACCGCGTCCACCCCGATGACGCGATCCACGTCGGGCTCGCGCTGGATGCGGCGGACGAACCGGCCCCCCAGCTGCCGTGCGACTCCGGTGACGAGCACGACCTTGCCCAAGATCAGCGCCTTCCTTCCCACCCTCGCCAGTGGTGCACTGTCGCGGCCACCGTAGCGGGTCGTTGTTGCGCTGTGATGACCGGCGGCTGCGCGGAGCTACATTTCAAGCCGTAGCGAAAGCTTTACTCACCGCAACGCACCGCAGCCCTCCCACCGCCGGAGCGATGGAAGGGCTGCGGGACGTTCACAGCGGCGCCGCTTACTTCTTGTTGCGACGCTGAACTCGCGTGCGCTTGAGAAGCTTGCGGTGCTTCTTCTTGGCCATCCGCTTGCGCCGCTTCTTGATGACAGAGCCCACGACTACCCTCGCTTACATCGATTCACTCGGTGCGGGGCGTCCGAGCCCACACGACCTACATCGGGCCAGCCTACCCGGCACCGGGCGAACAACGTAATCCGAGGTCCCCGTCAGGCTGTTTCCACCCCCACGTAGGACTCCCGGAGGTACTCGTGCACCGCTTGCTCTGGGACCCGGAACGACCTTCCCACCCGGATCGCCGGCAGATGACCACTGTGCACCAAGCGGTACACGGTCATCTTGGACACTCGCATCACCGAGGCGACTTCCGCCACGGTCAGGAACACGACCTCGTTGAGAGGCCTCTCGCCAGCAGCCATGACACACCTGAACCTTCCGCACATGACGCGCACCGGCTTCCCCTCCGGTGACTCCTCGTCGCTGCGCGCTCACTCCCCAGGTTAGGGGCGGGTGATGCGAGTGGGGAAGAGGAGCAGCCATCGGCCGCCTACTGTGACAGACACGCTCGATTGAGTACATAGCGAGTAAGCGGTCGGTAGTAATCAGACCGCACAGTGTCATCAAGCGGAACGACGACGGACACCCGCCCCTCCGCCTCTCCGACGAACGGCGCCGGGTCGTCGGAATCCGCCAGTCCGATCGCCTCAATGCCCAGCTGACCTGCCCCGCAGACCCATCCGTGATCCCCGACGACCAGGGCCGGAAGCGACTCTCCCGCGTCCATCGCGGAGGCCAGCGCCGCCCGAAGCGGGAGCGGCGAATGCGTATGTGCGCCGGGCTCACTTCCGGCACTTCGCGCGCCGGGTTCACGCACCATCGCGACTCCTTGAACGTAGTCAAGGTTGTAAGTACGTACCCCGAACCGGGTCGTTATGTCGACACATCGCCCCTGCGCGGGGGTGAGCACACTGCATCCCGCCGCCGAGAGCCCCTCGGCCAACCCGGCGTAGAAACCCAGGAGTCGGTGGGGGTGCCCGGTGCCGATCAGCACCGGAGCGCCGGCCGCGGCCACCGTCGCCAGCCGGTCCGCGAAGGCATCGAGTGCCTCGATCGTACGGTCGGGGTCGATCACATCCTGCCCTGAAGCGTGATCAGGATCGGCCGAAACCCCACACCTTCGACCCATCAGTCGCAACAAGTCTCCCAAAAGCCAGTCGCGTTCGGGCTCCAACCCGAGCAGTACCCGGGGGTCCCGGGCCACGAACAACCGATAGCGCCGAAGACTCCGCTCCCGCGTCGTCGCCACGGTCCCGGACAGCCGGGCCTTGATCAGATGCGCACGCAAGGCACGGGGGCTCACCACATCCCAGATGCTCCCGCACCCCGCACCGCACCGCGTGCTTTCCGGTCCAGATCCCACGCTTGGCGTAACGACCGTCAGAACAACGACTCACCCGGCGACGGGGCAGGGCCGGCCGGGCTCCTCACGGCAGCAGCCCGTGCGTGGGGAAGACCGCCCGCCGGGCGGCCAGGATCGCCTGATCCAGGCGGTCGGCGGGGTCGTACCCGGCCAGGAAGTCCCGCCAGGCGGGCCGCCCCCCGTCCGTCATCCGCAACGGCCCCAACTCCCGCGTCAGCCGGAACACTTCGGCCCGCCATTCCTCCGGCACCACCGTCTCCGGCGGCACCGGCCGCCCGGCGGCGATCCCCACCAGGTGCGTCCAGCTGCGCGGCACCACGTCCACCACCGCGTAGCCCCCGCCGCCCAGCGCGACCCACCGGCCCTCCGCGTGTTCGTGGGCCAGCTCGTGGCACGCCTCCGCCACCATCCGCTGCGCGTCGACCGACACCGCCAGATGGGCCAGCGGGTCCTCGAAGTGCGTGTCGGCGCCGTGCTGGCTCACCAGCACCTGCGGCCGGAAGGCGGCGACGAGCTCCGGCACGACCGCGTGGAAGGCCCGCAGCCACCCCGCGTCCCCCGTACCGGCGGGCAGCGCCACGTTCGCCGCACCGCCCTCCGCCTCCGCGGGCCCCGTCTCCCCGGGCCATCCGGTGTGCGGGAAAAGGGTGTGGGGGTGCTCGTGCAAGGAGATCGTGAGCACCCGCGGGTCCTCCCAGAACGCCGCCTGCACCCCGTCCCCGTGGTGCACGTCCACGTCCACGTACACGACCCGTTCGGCCCCCAGCTCCAGCAGCCGGGCCACGGCGAGGGCGGCGTCGTTGTAGACGCAGAAACCGGACGCGGCCCCCGGCATCGCGTGGTGCAGACCGCCCGCGAAGTTCACCGCGTGCAGCGCCTCCCCGCCCCATACGGCCTCCGCCGCGGCCACCGACTGCCCGGCGATCAGCGCCGACGCCTCGTGCATGCCCGCGAACGCCGGGTCGTCCGAGGTGCCCAGGCCGTACGAGGCGTCCGCGGCGACCGGGTCCGCCGAGGCCGCCCGCACGGCCGCGATGTAGTCCTCGCGGTGCACGAGCCGCAGCGTCGACTCCCCCGCCGGCGGGGCCCCGACCACCTTGAGCTCGCGGTCCAGCCCGTACGCCTCGACCAGGCGCATGGTCAGCGCGAGCCGCACCGGATCCATCGGGTGCCCCGGGCCGAAGTCATAGCCCCTTACCGCTTCGTCCCACATCAGCTGTGCCTGGCCGCTCATGCCCGCCACCGTAGCGGGCGTCCACGGAGCCGAAGGAGGTGGCATACCGGAAAGCGACAAGCAGCAGAATCATCGGCACGCCCATGGCCCACCGGTAGCTCCACACCTCCCCCAAACCGCCGACGAGGGGCGAACCCACCAGAAATCCCACATAGTTAAAGATATTCAGCCGGGCGATCGCGGCATCGGCGCCCCCGGCACCGAGCCTCTCGCGGGCATTCCGCCCGGCCGCGGCAAAAGTCTGTGGCACGATCACGCTCAACCCCAGCCCCAGCAAAGCGAATCCGGCGAGCCCGAGCCATGCCCCGGGCGCCACCGCCACGACGCCGAAACCGCACACCGCGAGCACCGTCCCGGCCCGCACCACCCGCACCGCACCGAAGCGCCGTACGGCGAGGTCGCCAACAGTACGGCTGAGCAGGGTGGTTGCCATATAGGCGTTGTACGGGACGGTGGACAGCTGGTCGGAACTGTGGAGCACGTCCTGGAGATATTTGGCGCTCCAATTGGAGACGGTCGAGTCCCCTATGTAGGCGAAGGCCATCACCAGGCAGAACGGCAGCAGGAATCGCATTCCGCGCCCGGTGTCACCGTCCCGGCCCTGGCCGCCCGGGTCTTGGCCGTTCGTGCTCCGGTCGATGTACCAGCGGCTGGCGACGAGGGCTGCCGGTACGGCCACGGCGACGACCGGCCCGTACAGCGCCGCGAGGGAGATCCCCGTATGCGCGCCGGCCCAGGCGAGCGATGCGCCGACGATGCCGCCGAGGCTGTACGCGGCATGGAAACCGAGCATGATGCTGCGCCCGTACGCGTGTTGGAGGCTCACTCCGAGCATGTTCACCGAGGCGTCGAGGGCGCCCACGGTGAGTCCGAACAGCCCCAGGGCGAGGGCGACTTGCCAGAGCGCGTCACCGGATCCCGCCGCGAGCAGGGAAAGGCAGACGAGGGGTTGCGCCCAGCGGAGTACGGCACCGGGCCGCACATGTGCGACCAGGCGCTCGGTGCCGACGCTACCGATCCCGGCGAGGATCGGTACGGCGGCGAGAAAGGCGGGCAGGAGCCCGTCGGATATCCCGTATTGGGTCTGGATGGCGGGTATTCGGGTCACGAGGAGAGCGAAGACCACGCCTTGGAGAAAGAAGCTGACGGCCAGGGACCGCCGACCGTGTCCGAGCCGCGAGGGCGCATCCGTCATGGCCGATGAGGGTACGGTGCGGGGCTACCCCTGGACAGCTCCTTCGCACGAGGAGTTGTCCATGCGAGGAGCCGGTTCGGGAAGGGGTTGAGTTCGGGAGGGGGTTGGGTTCAGGAGAGGAGTTGGGGGAGTTCCGTCAGGCTTTCGAAGCGTCCGGTGGCTCCGGTGAGCCGGTCGCGCGGGGTGAGGGAGGTCAGTGCGTACACGTCCATTCCCGCGGCGACGGCGGCCTGGATGCCTCGGGGGCTGTCCTCGATGACCACGCATCGTCCGGGTTCGATGCCCATGGAGCGGGCCGCGTGGAGGAAGAGGTCGGGGGCCGGCTTTCCCTTGCCGACGTCGTCCGAGCTGAAGATCCATTCGTCCTCGAACCACTCGTCGAGGCCGGTGCGCCGGTGTCCCACACGGATTCGCTCGTGGGAGCCGGAGGATGCCACGCAGTAGGACACGCCTTCCGCGACGAGCCATTCGAGCGCCTCCACCGCACCCTTTATGGGCTGGAGTTCCCGCTCGAAGGCCTCGAAGGTGCGTGCGTGCAGGGTGTCGTCGAATTCGGCCGGGAGTTGCTGCCCGGTGCGCTCGAGGACGAGATCGTGGACGCGGTGGACGGCGGCGCCCATGTAGTCGCGGAGGGAGTCCTCGTAGCTGGTGGGGTGGCCCACTTCGGTGAGGTACGCGGCGAGGATCCGATTGGCGATCGGTTCGCTGTCGACGAGCACGCCGTCGTTGTCGAAGATGACGAGGTCATAGCGCATGACGTCACCTTAAACGCAAAAAAGCCGTAGACCCCGGGTCTATGACCCGGGGTCTACGGCTTCTTAAAATTTGTTCGGCG
>NZ_JBSFWT010000138.1:0-11014 GCF_053594975.1 Streptomyces sp. NPDC002537 | reverse complement strand
AGCCCGCCCTGGGCACCAAATCCAGCCCGTCCGGCGTTTGAGGACGCGGCCGCAGGCCGCTTCCGCCGCAGGCGGCAGCGGTGGGGCGGCCGGGATCGGGCGGGGGTGCGTACTCACCCCGGCCCGCCGCCAGGCGATGGGCGGGTGGGTGGGCGAAAATCCGGCGAGACGGACTCGCACCCCCGGGGCCCGGGGCGCGTGTACCGACCCCGGCCTGCCGCCAGGCGACGGGTGGGCGAAAATCCGGCGAGACGGACTCGCACCCCCCGGGGCCCGGGGCACGTGTATCGACCCCGGCCTGCCGCCAGGCGACGGGTGGGCGAAAATCCCCCCGGGACGGACCCGCACCGACAACGCCGAGCCCCCCGCAGGGGCCCCGCACCCAACGACGAGGGAGAACCCACGTGACCGGCACGGCGACAGCCACCCCCGCAGGGGACCCGTTCCGTACGGAAGCCCTGCGGCGCGCCGTACTTCAGGCCTGGGGCGCCAGCCCCACCCGGTTCCGGGAGGACGCCAACGCCGAGGAGGACCTCGCCCTCGGTGGCTACCGCGACCGCCTCGTCGTCGAGCTCGCCCAGAACGCCGCCGACGCCGCCGCCCGCGCGGGCGTACCCGGCAGGCTGCGCCTGACCCTCCGCCCCGCCACGGCCGACGGCCCCGCCGTCCTCGCCGCCGCCAACACCGGCGCCCCCCTCGACGCCGCGGGCGTCGAGTCCCTCGTGACCCTGCGGGCCTCCGCCAAGCGTGACGGTGACGCGACCGCCGCCGTGGGCCGGTTCGGCGTCGGCTTCTCCGCCGTCCTGGCCGTCAGCGACGAGCCCGCCGTCGTCGGCCGCGCCGGCGGCGTCCGCTGGTCTCTCGCCGAGGCCCGTGCCCTCGCCGCCGGTGCCGCCGCCGACAGCCCCGGCCTCGCCGAGGAGATCCGCCGCCGCGACGGCCACGTCCCGCTGCTCCGGCTCCCCCTGCCCGCTGAGGGCAGCGCCCCCGAGGGCTACGACACCGTGGTCGTCCTCCCGCTGCGCGACGGCGCCGCCGAGGACCTGACCTCCCGTCTCCTCGCCGCGATCGACGACGCGTTGCTGCTCGCCCTCCCCGGCCTCGCCGAGGTCGTCGTCGAGACCCCCGACGGCCGCGTGCGCACCCTGACGCGGCACGACGAGGGCCCGTACGTCCTGGTCCGCGACACGGCGCGCGGCGCCGCCGCCAACCGCTGGCGCGTCGAGCGCGCGGGCGGCCCCCTGGACCCCGCGCTGCTCGCCGACCGGCCGGTCGAGGAACGGCTGCGCCCGTACTGGTCGCTGACCTGGGCGGTCCCTGTGGGCGAGGACGGCACGCCGGTACGGCCGGAGACCGCGCCCGTCCTGCACGCCCCCACCCCCACCGACGAACCGCTCGGGCTCCCCGCCCTCCTCATCGCCACCTTCCCCCTCGAACCCACCCGCCGTCACACCGCCCCCGGCCCCCTCACCGACTTCCTCGTCGAGCGCGCCGCCGAGGCGTACACCGCGCTGCTGGGCGGCTGGGAGCCCGTCTCCACCGGCACCCTCGACCTCGTCCCGGCCCCGCTCGCCCGCAGCGCCGTGGACGCCGAGCTGCGCCGGCAGGTCCTCGACCGGCTGCCCCGCGTCCCCTTCCTCCCGCGCGCCGTGACGCCCGCCCACAACGCCGACGACACCTGGGACGCGTACGCCCGCGCCCTGCGCCCCGTCGAGGCCGAACTCGTGGAGGGCGCCGGGGCGGAGACCGTGGCCGTGCTCGGCGAGCTGTTCCCGAGCCTGCTGCCCGCCGGTCTGGAGCGCCGCCCCGAGCCGCGCGCCCTCGACGTCGCGCGGGTCCCGCTCGGCGAGGTCGTCGACCGCCTCGCGGGCGTCGAACGCGACCCCTCCTGGTGGTGGCGGCTCTACGACAGCCTCGCCGGGGTCGACCCCGACCGGCTCAGCGGCCTGCCCGTACCCCTCGCCGGGGGCGCGCGCACGGCCATCGGCCCCCGGCAGGTCCTCCTCCCGCCGCCGGACGGCACCGACTCGGAGCGGCTCGCCCGGCTCGGGCTGAAGGTCGCCCACCCCGACGCCGCCCACCCGCTGCTGGAGAAGCTCGGCGCCACGCCCGCCTCGCCCCGCGCCGTCCTGACGACCCCTCAAGTACGGGCCGCCGTGGCCGCGTCCCTCGACGCCGACGAGATCTGGGACGAGGACGCCCTCGACAGCGAGGCCCTCGCCGACACCGTCCTCGCCCTCGTCCGCGACGCGGGCCTCGCCCCCGGCGACGAGCCCTGGCTCGCCGCCCTCGCCCTCCCCGACGAGGACGGCGAACTCGCCCCGGCCGGTGAACTCGTCCTGCCCGGCAGCCCCTTCGAGCGCGTCATCCGCCCCGGCGAACTCGCCGCCTGCGACGCCGGGCTCGCCGAACGCTGGGGCGAGCAGCCGCTCACCGCCGTCGGCGTACTGGCCACCTTCGCCCTCGTCCGGGCCACCGACGTCGTCCTCGACCCGGACGAACTGGAGCCGCGCGACGGCGACTTCGCCGAGCCCGACGACGTCGGCCTGCTCGAAGCCGTCGACGTCTGGTGCGAGGACGTCCTCGACGGGCTCCCCGACACCCCCGTACCCCCCGTCGCCACCGAGCTCGTCGCCGTGCGCGACCTCGACCTCGTCGACGACGACGCCTGGCCCGAGGCCCTCGCCCTGCTCGCCCGGCCGCCACTGCGCGACGCGCTGACCGCGCCCGTACGCGTCCTGCTGCCCGACGGCACCACCGAGTCCGTCCGCCCCTACACCGCCTGGTGGCTGCGCGGCCACCCCGTCCTCGACGGCCGCCGCCCCGCCGGGCTGCGGGTCGCGGGCGGCGACCCGCTGCTGCGCGGCCTGTACGAGGCGGCGGACGCGGCCGGCCTCGCCGACGACCAGGTGCTCCGGGCCCTCGGCGTACGCACCTCCGCGGCCGCCCTCCTCGCCGAACCCGGCGGCGCCGCCGAACTCCTGGCCCGCCTCGCCGACGAGGACCGCCCCGTCGAGGCGGCCCAACTCCACACCCTCTACGGCCTCCTGGCCGACCTCGACCCGGAACAGGTCACCCTCCCCGACGAGCTGCGCACCGTCGTCGACGGCGAGGTCCGCGTCGTCGACGCGGCCGAGGCGCTCGTCGCCGACACCCCCGACGTCCTCCCTCTCGCCGTCGGCCACCCCCTCCTCCCCGTCCGCCCCACCCGCGCCGCCGACCTCGCCGACCTCCTCCAGGTACGCCGCGCGAGCGAGGTCCTCGCCGTCCGCGTCCCCGCGGGCGACGGCGAACGCCGCTCCGTCCCGGAGGGCGTACGAACCCTGCTGCCGGGGGCGCCCGCGGCGTACGTCGAACACGACGAACTCGTCATCGGCGGTGTCGAACTGGACTGGTGCGTATGCCAGGACGGCATCCTGCACGCGACGACCCTGGAGGGCGTGGCGGCGGGCCTCGCCTGGACGGCGGGCGCCTGGTCCCGCCGCTTCGAGGCGGCGGCGCTGCTGGAGGACCCGACGCGTACGGAGGAACTGGAGCGGGCGCGCTGGTTCGACTAGAAGTTTCGACTAGAAGTGACGGGCGGCTGCCCTGGCTCCCCCGCCTCGCGGCGAGCCGGGCAGCCGTACGTGACCGATTTCGCTGCCCGGATCACCCGAAAGTCGCATTTCCTTATGCAGGGCCCGAGTTGGTCCTCAAGAGCGGTAGTGTGTGTCCCGGCGCACCCACGGTGCGCCCCCCTTCAAGGAGGAGCCGACATCTGTCGGGTTCACGGAGGGCCCGGCAATCGGGTTCCTCCGGCAGCGGTCGCCGGATCTCGGCCGCGATGAAAGGGGGGCGTCCCGAATGGGTCGTCACCGCAGGCCACGTCCGTCGATCTGGAAGCGTATGACGCTGAAGGTGAGGAGGTGGTTCAAGGGCTGACCGGAGGCTGCACGAGCTAGCCTCCGGTCAAAAGGGCCCTTGTGCCTGCTGGTCCCCGCTGCGGATGTCCGGTCCGTGGTGGGGGCCACTTTTTGTGCACGGCCGTTGTTGTGCTAACCGGTCCGGCCGTGCAGACGTCAGCCTAGCGCCGACACGGGCCGCAGGACCAGCCGTCGTGGTCCGGCGGGTCGGTGTCTCCCCGGCCGGTCATGCCGTGGCGACGGGCTCACGCGGCCGCTCGTCGGCCTCCGGCACGGGCCCTGGTCACCACTTCGCGCACGCGTTCCGGATCGCAGAGCGACCACGCGTTCCGGATCGCAGAGCGACGCGGCACTGTCCGGAGGTGGCAGGAGCCAGTGGATACCGGGAGGGCCCGCGCGGTGGGGCGGTGGAACGGTGACGGTGTGGGACAGCCCGAGGCATTCGTAGGGGGCGCCCCACTCGCGCGCGGTCCCCGGCGGTACCAGGGCGAAGTACCAGCCGTACGGCGGTGGTTCCGCGATGACGGCGTTGTCGATCGCGGACTTCCGGAAGACGGCCTCGACGGCATCGCGGTCGTCCGAAGCGGCTTGGGAACGGATCGTCTCGGCGGGGATCTGCACGGCGTCGAAGAGGACGCCGGTGAGGACTTGTACGGGGTCGCCGCGCAGCCACCAGCCCCGGGTGGGGACGAGCAGTGCCTGGGAGAGCCACTTCCCCGACGGGGGTGTCATCGCGGGTTCGCGTAGTAGAGGAGCGTCTTGGCTGTTCGGGCGAGCGTGACGACGACTGTCTCCGGGGCCGAGTACGGGTCGCTGCCGTCGAGAAGCCGGCGCCCGCACGCCACCGCGCTGTCCCGCGGGACCGCCCCGGCCAGGCCGCTCCGCCTCAGATTTTCGGCCGCGGCCTCCACGAGCGGGAGCAAGGCTTCGATCAGGGCGCGGAGCCGGTCCTCCAGGGCTTGCGTGTCGTGCTCGTCCTGGGGCGAGAGCCCTTGGCTGATGTCTCTGGCGATCGCCTCGGAGTTGAGGACGATGAGGGGTGGAGTGGTGGTCATGACGTCCCCGTCTTTCGATGGCATGCGCATGTGCAGGTGAGGGGTTCGGTGGGGGCGGTGCGGGGCGGCGCCCCGATCCGGCGGATGGGGGTGGCGCCTGGGCACTTGCGGTGCTGGCCGACTCGGCAGTGGTGGTCTTTGTGGGGGCGGGCAGGGCGCGCCACGGTCACCGCACCGCCTCGGCCGCTTCGCACAGCTTCGACGGTCCTGTGCGGAACGGTGATGGCAGTACCCGGGTGGGATCGGCTCTACCGCCGCTGACGGCGTATGGGCCCAGCCCGAAGCGGCCGCCCTCGTGGCACGGCGGTGGATGGCTCATGAGGTTCCCCCACGATCGGCGTTGAGCGGATGTGGGGATGAACGTAGGCCCGCCGAAAAGGGAGAGGGGGCACACTTTGTGCCCCCTCGCTCACGCCGCGAGGATGCCGATCTTCACGGCGAGTTCGGAAGCCCGGCGCCGACGCCCCGGTGTCCGCGACTCCGCCTCTTCGAGGATGATCCCCTTGGCGTAGCCGTTGTAGCGGATGGTCTCCGGCGCCGCCTCGTACGCCTTGTCCAGGGTCGCGAGGGCGGTGTCGGGCTGCCCGTCGAGCTGGTACCCGCGAGCCTCCTCGATGCGGTGCCGTGCCCGGCGCGGCCGGGACGGGATGACGGTGGCGTCGGCTGCTGCGGCCTGCCTGACGCTCTCGCCCCCGGCGCGGAGTTCCACGGCCACGGTCACCGCGTGCGCGCTCATGATGGCCTGCGAGAACGACGTGATCGGGTGGTAGTAGCCGGGAGGCAGTTCCTTCGACATCTTCCGGGCGGCGTCCCAGTGGCTCCACGCGGTGCCGGTGTCGCCGCGCCGCGCGGAGGTGTACCCGGCCTCGAAGCGCAGGGCCCCGGCGATGGCCAGAACCTTGGGGACCGCATCAGCGAGGAGAGGTGCCAGGAATTCGAGGGTTCCCATGGTGACGGCGTCAGCGGCGTCGTAATGGGCCGGTCCGCTGTCCCGGTGGGCCTGTGCGGCGAGCCAGGCGGCGACACCGATGATGTGCGGGTCTTCCGACTCGCGCGCGGCGACCATGCTGCGCTCTGCCACGCGCCACAGCAGCGAGGCGTCGGGCTGATACGCGATGAAGAACTGGCTGAGGCTGTAGACCTCGGAGAGTACGGACTGCGCCGCCCTCCGTTCCGCGGCGGTGTCGGCTTGTCGGGCCGACAACTGGGCGTCACGGATGAGTTCGGGCAGCAGACTGCCGATGACGTCCCGATGATTGGGTGCCGAGTGCCGGGCCTGCCAGGCACGGGCAAGCCGGGCCTGGAGATGGGCTGTTGGCGGTGCTTGTACCGCGGTCACGAGGGGAAAGGCATCGATGGCCGCTCGTACGGCGGGGAGACGTTCATGTCCGGGGCCTACGAACAAGTCGATGTGCGTGCTCTGGTCGCCCGTGAGGTCGGCGAGGTCCCGGACGCGCAGGGCCTCGGCGAGGCGCAGAATGGTGTGCAGTTTGGGAGTTCGGAGGCGTCCGCATTCCACGGCCTTCACCCAGCTGGGCGACTTGCCCACGAGACCGGCGAGGACTACCCGGCTCATCCCTCTCCGGGTTCGCAGCAGTTGCAACCGTTGACCGAACTGGATCGGTTCGGCGTACGGGTCGGGGGTGGCATCGGATGGCACGGTCTCGCCCCTCTCTGAACAGCTCGTCACTTTCAGACTATGAGGCGAGTCCGTAGCCCTGTCATGGGTCGAACGGCAGTTGAACCGCTCCGGGGCATGTTCGCGCGCGTACCGCTGGGATATCGGGTGGTGCCCGCGCACCGGAAGTTGGGCCGGTGCGTGCACCACGACGCACGCCGCGCCCCCCGGTGAGCTGCCCGGATCACCCGAAAGTTGCATTTCCTTACGAGCGGCCCGAGTTGGTCCTCAAGGGCGGTAGTGTGTGTCCCGGCGCACCCACGGTGCGCCCCCCTTCAAGGAGGAGCCGACATCTGTCGGGTTCACGGAGGGCCCGGCAATCGGGTTCCTCCGGCAGCGGTCGCCGGATCTCGGCCGCGATGAAAGGGGGGCGCTCCGAATGGGTCGTCACCGCAGGCCACGTCCGTCGATCTGGAAGCGCGTGTCGCTGAAGGTGAGGAGGTGGTTCAAGGGCTGACCGGAGGCTAGACAACTTAGCCTCCGGTCAAAAGGGCCCTTGTGCCTGCTGGTCCCCGCTGCGGATACCCGGTCCGTGGTGGGGGCCACTTTTTGTGCACGGCCGTTGTTGTGCTAACCGGTCCGGCCGTGCAGACGTCAGCCTAGCGCCGACACGGGCCGCAGGACCAGTCGTCGTGGTCCGGCGGGTCGGTGTCTCCCCGGCCGGGTGCTCCCCGAAGACGGACCGTCGTCGCGGTGACCGAACCCCGCCCCGGTCACCGTGAGATGACTCCGGCCTCAGGCGAGGATCATGGCGGAATGTGCCCGCTTTACGGCTGCAATCGAAAGCGGCATGGTGAACCCGCACGTGAGTTACGTACGAGTGTTGTTCGTCTTCGGTTCTACGAACGGAAGGTGCAATGACCGATGAGACAGGCGGCGAGGTCCAGCCGCCGGACGAACCCGAATTAAGGGTTCCGGCGATCGACCCGCAGGGCAGGAGTTTTTGGATTCCGCTTCCGTGGATTCCCGTGCCGTCCCCACCTCCCCCGCCGCCGCCTCCGCCAATTCCGCCGCCGCCCCCGCCGCCTCCACCGATTCCGATTCCGCCGCCCCCGCCGCCCCTCACCGCCACCATCGTGGTGCAGCCTCCTTCGCCGCAGGCCTATCCGGGCGACGATGTCACCGTGTCGGTGCTGGTGACGAATACCGGCAGCACCACGATCGGCGCGCAGACCGTGGTGATCACGGCCCCGGTCGATACGCAGCTTGTCGACGGAGTGCTGAGTGTCTCGTCGGTCGGCTACCCGGGCAGTCTCAGTGCCGACCGGCGGACCGCGACCTGCCTCAACGTCCCGGTGAACCTCGGCCCCGGCCAGCAGGCCGTCTTCTCCGTCTCCGTCCGCATCGGGGTGAACGCCGCGCCCGGTCCCGTATCCGTCGCCTTCACCCTCGGGGCTCCCGCCTTCGCCGCCGGAAACGGAAGCATCGAGGTCTTCTGAATCCCGGTTGAAGCCCGATCGGAAACCGGTTGAACCCCGGTCACCGCCGGTGTGGCGACGCGCCATCGGGTCGGCGCACCGGCGCACCAGGAGTTCTCACCACCCTTCTGGAGACGGTTAGTTGAGCTCTGCAGAACATCAGGACCCGGAACCCGTCGTCACCGCCTACCGTTTACCGGGCAACCCGGATATGCCCATCGTCCCCGCGCCGGCTCAGCGGGACTGGCTGGACCGGGCCACCCTCCGCTACACCTACCGGTGTCTCCCGCTGCGCGTCGCCAATCAGAACGGCTGGTCGATCCTCAACAACAGTACGTTTACTGTGCATTGGAACGGCGGGGACGCGGTGGGGGACCTGACCGTCCGCTATCCCAAGGAAGGGACCGCCGGATCGGCGGTGAGTCATTTCGGCTACGGCATCCTCACCTTCCACATCCCCTATCTGATCCGGACGCCGCCCGGCTGGAATTTGCTCGTCCGTGGCCCCGCCAACGTCCCGAAGGACGGGGCGCACCCGCTCGAGGGCCTGGTGGAGGCCGACTGGGCGGTGGCCACGTTCACCATGAACTGGAAGATCACCCGGCCGGGCGTCGACATCACCTTCCTGGCGGGTGAACCCGTCCTCATGCTCGTTCCCCAGCGGCGCGGGGACCTGGAAGGGCTCCGGCCCCGGATCGTCCCGCTCGCCCGCATGCCGGACGCCGACGACCACCGGGCCTGGAGCCGGAGCCGCCTCGACTTCGCCCAGGCCATCGCGGCGGGCGACCCGTCCGCCGCGGACGGCTGGCAGCGCCACTACATGGGGGGCACGCATCCCGGTACGACCGTGCCCTTCCCCGAGCACCAGCGGAGCCTGCGGCTGCGCAGTTTCACGGAAACCACCGGCGAAGAGGAGAAACACATCGTGACCAGTGTCCAAGACACCCCGCTCGCGGCACGCGTTCCTGTCATCTCCACGGTGGCGGGCACCGGCATCACCGGTTCCTCCGGCGACGGCGGGCCGGCCGGTCAGGCAACTCTCAGCCCTCCCTTCGGTGTCGGGGTGGATTCCGAGGGCAATGTGTACATTGCCGATACGGGTAACCACCGTGTGCGGAGGGTGGATGCGGGGAGCGGCACGATCTCGACGGTGGCGGGCAACGGCACCGCCGGCTTCTCCGGCGACGGCGGGCCGGCCGTCCAGGCCGCCCTCAAATACCCCCGCGGTGTCGGGGTGGATTCCGAGGGCAATCTCTACATCGCCGACACCGGCAACCACCGTGTGCGGAGGGTGGATGCGGGGAGCGGCACGATCTCGACGGTGGCGGGCAACGGCACCGCCGGTTCCTTCGGCGACGACGGGCTTGCCGTCCAGGCCGCCCTCAACCTTCCCTTCGGTGTCGTGGCGGATTCCCTCGGCAATCTCTACATCGCCGACAAGGACAACCACCGGGTGCGGAAGGTGGATGCCGGCACCCGGACGATCTCCACGGTCGCGGGTGACGGCACCCCCGGTTCCGGCGGCGATGCCGAGCTGGCCGTCAAGGCCCAGCTCAACCTGCCCAATGGTGTCGCGGTGGACCCCGACGGCAACATCTGCATCGCCGACACCGGCAACCACCGTGTGCGGAGGGTGGATGCCAGGACCCAGGTGATATCCACCGTCGCGGGCAGGGGCGGCGCCGGTTTCTCCGGCGACGGCGGGCCCGCCGTCCAGGCCGCCCTCAGCGCCCCCGGCGGTGTCGGGGTGGACTTCGACGGCACCCTCTACATCGCCGACACCGGCAACCGCCGCGTGCGGAAGGTGGATGCGGGGACCCGGACGATCTCGACGGTGGCGGGCAACGGAACCGCCGGTTTCTCCGGCGACGGCGGGTCGCCCGTTCAGGCCGCCCTCAACGCTCCCAGCGCTGTCGTGGTGGACCCCGACGGCAGTCTCTACATCGCCGACAAGGACAACCGCCGGGTGCGGAAGGTGAGCGGTGTCTCGTCCGCCGTCCGGTTCTCGGTGCTGCCCGGAGGGCCGCCGGATGTGACGCTGACGCGCGCCGGTGAAATCGGCTACGTGGGTGTGCGGTTGCGTGCCGAGGAGGACGGCCCCTTCACTCCGCAGACCGTGCGGGTGGCTCTTCCTCCGGGGCGTGGCCTTCAGTACGTGGCCGAGGCCTACCCGGACTATCAGCTGACCGTGCAGGACGCCCAGGGGGCCATGCACTTCTACCTCGGGGCCTTGTCGTCGGACGGGCAGACTCTCACCTTCGAGAATGTCGACCTCGCGCTGTCCGGCAGGGGTTCGGCCTCCGCGGTGTGGGTCGCGGTGAAGGCGTCCCCGGATGCCCCGATCGGGGACACGCATCTGAACTTCCAGGTCGGCGGCCGGACTTCGCGTTCCACACCCGTCCACGTCGTGGCCCGGTTCTCGGTGGCGCCGGGGGTGCCGCCGGACGTGACGCTGCCGCGCGACGGCGGAATCCGCTACCCGGGTGTGCGGTTGCGTGCCGAGGAGGACGGCCCCTTCACTCCGCAGACCGTGCGGGTGGCGCTTCCTCCGGGGCGCGGCCTGCAGTTCGTCGCCGAGGCCTACCCGGACTATCAGCTGACCGTGCAGGACGCGCAAGGGGCCATGCGTTCCTACTACGGAGCCCTGTCGTCGGACGGGCAGGCCCTCACCTTCGAGGACGTCGACCTCGCGCTGTCCGGCAGGGGTTCTGCCTCCGCGATGTGGGTCGCGGTGCGGGCTTCCTCGAACGCCCCGCTCGGGGACACGTACCTGGACTTCCAGGTCGGTGGCCGGACTTCGCGTTCCACGCCGCTCCACATCGTCACCCGGTGACCTCGCGGCCCTCACGCCCGCGGGCGTGAGGGCCGCCCCCCCGGACGTCCCCGCCCCCGGCGGCCGGCCCCCCCGACACCCCCCCCCGCGGCCGAAAAGGAAACCAACCGGAGGGGGGAAAAAAAAGG
>NZ_JBSFWT010000137.1:0-12117 GCF_053594975.1 Streptomyces sp. NPDC002537 | reverse complement strand
GGACTTCGCTCACTGGGTCTCGGCGACCGCCCCCGCAGACTCCTGGAGAGCCCGTCCGGCGTTTGAGGACGCGCCCGCAGGGCGCTGGGGGTCCGGGGGTCTCCCCCGGTTCGGGAAGGGGCGGGGCTGGGGAAGAAGAGCCCACGTGAAGGCCGCACCGGACACGTCACGGACCCGCACATCCAGCGCGCGCTCCGCGAGATGACGCGGCCACGCGCGAAAACCGCCGCGCCCCGGCCGCAGGCCGATGCCGAGCAGATACGACGGCGCGTCATCGCCGAGCACCTTGAACGCCGTCTCCTTCGCGGAGAAAGCGAAGAGCAGCCGCCGCCCCGACCCCGCCATCCACCCCCGCTCGTCCTCCGACAGGACCAGGTGCGCCGCCGCCACGGGCAGTCCGCGCAGTTCCAGGTCGCATCCGAGGGCACGGAAGCGGGCGGCCGGGGCGGCCAGGGCGACGGCCAGGCCGCCCGAGTGACTGATCGAGCCGACGGAGCCTTCCGGGAAGACGGGACGGCGGCCGTCGGCGAGGATCTCCCCCACCGGCAGGCCGGCCAGGGCGAGGGCCCGCCGCGCGGCGAGGCGCCCGGCGAGGAAGTCCCGCCGGCGCGGTGCCGGCATCGCGGACGCCAACTCCCGTTCCCCCGGCCCGAAGGGCCGCCCCCCGTCGCCGGCGAGGCCGAGCGCGATGCCGGAAACGGCGAGGACCGGGCGCAGGGCGAGCAGTGCCCGCTCGACCCCGGCCCGGTCCGCGTCGGTGTTCGTGTCCGTCGGCTCGGACATGACGGTCAGGTGTGCAGCAGTTTCTTGAGGATCTTCCCGGCCGGGTTCCTGGGGACCTGGTCGATGAACTCGATGCGCCGGGGCCGCTTGTACGGTGCGAGCTGCTCGGCCACGTGGCGCAGCAGTTCGGCCGTGGCGGTGCCCTCGTCGGCCACGACGTAGGCCAGGGGGACCTCGCCGTAGTCGGCGTCCGGGGTGCCGACGACGGCGGCGTCGTGGACGGCCGGGTGACTGCGCAGGGCCCGTTCGATCTCGGTCGGGTAGACGTTCTGCCCGGCGCGGATGATGAGGTCCTTGCTGCGGTCGACGAGGTGGATCAGGCCGTCGCCGTCGATGTAGCCGAGGTCGCCGGTGCGGATCCAGCCGTCGACGGTGATCTCCTCGGTGGCCTCGGCGTTGTTCCAGTAGCCGCGCATGACGCCGGGGCCGCGGACGCAGATCTCGCCGATCGCGCCGGGGCCGGTCTCCCGGCCCCGCTCGTCCAGGGCGCGCGCGGACATCCCGGGGATGACGCGGCCCGCGGGGATGAGCTCGGGCACGGCGTCCGGTGCGGGGTGCTCCTCGGGCCCGAGGGTGACGAACGGGCCGCCGACCTCGGTCATTCCGTAGACCTGCCGGAAGCCGCAGCCGAGCCGGGCGGCGGCGTCGGCGTAGATGTCGACGGGCATGGGCGAGGCGCCGTACAGCACTTCGCGCAGGGTCGACAGGTCGGTGCTCTCCATGGCCTTGGCCTGGAGCAGGAAGCGGAGCATCTGCGGGACGAGCCAGACGTGGGTGGCGCGGTGGTTCCCGATCGCGGCCAGCGCGGTCTGCGGCTTGAAGCCCGGCATGAGGACGAGGGTGGCGCCCGCGGCCATGTAGGTCAGGGAGACCACCATGCTGCCGTGGTAGAGCGGGCAGCAGTTGACGAGGACCATGTCGTCGGCGGGCCGGGCGACGGCGAGCCAGCCGAGGGCGATGGCGCGGAACGACGCGTGGTCGACGGTGACGCCCTTGGCCTGGCCGGTGGTCGCCGAGGTGTGCAGGATCGCGACGGGGGTGTCGTCGGGGAGGTCGGGCAGCTCCGGGAGGCCGGTGACGTCGGCACCGAGGGCGGCGAACTCCTCGCTCTCGAAGGCGATCCGCAGCCGGACGGGCAGGTCCGGGTGGCGGTCGAGCAGCGCGGCCTCGCCTAGCACGGCGACGGCGCCGGTGCGCTCGGCGATCCCGGTGACCTCGGCGGGGGTGAGGCTGTGGTTGAGGGGGACGAAGAGCGCGCCCAGGCGGGCCAGCGCGAAGTACGTCTCCATGACCTCGACGCGGTCCAGGGAGAGCACCGCTACGCGGTCACCCTGCCGGATGCCGAGGCCGGCCAGCCCGCGCGCGAGCCGGCCGGTCCGCTCGTCGAACTCCGCCCAGGTGACCGAGCGGCGCTCGTCCACCAGGGCGGTGCGGCCCGGGTAGCACTGGCGGTTGCGCTCCGCCAGCTGGGTCAGCCACATCACGAACCGTTCGACTGCCGGGCGGCGACGAAGCGCTCGTAGTCCGCGATCGTGGTCAGTCCGTCCATGTCCTCGGCGGTGACCTCGGCGCCGGTGCGCTGCTCGATGAGGAGGACCAGGCGCACCAGGTCGCCCGAGTCGATGCCACTGGCGCTGAGGTCGGCGTCGTCGCCGATGCCGTCGGCGAACTCCGGCGTGCCGGTCAGCTCGACGAGCATCTCCCGTACGGTGCTCATGCTTTTGTGCCTTTCGTTGCGGTACGCCGCTCGGTTAGCGGTCTGCCCGCTGATAGAGAGTCGCCGTCGGCGCCTCGCTCTCCACGGCCCGTTGGTGACCTTCATCACGGCCCCGGGCCGGATGCGCAGGGATTGCGGAACGCCACCCCGCACTCCTTATGTCTGGAGGCGCTGTCGCCACCGGCAGCCCCCGGGCAGTGAGCGGACGAAGGAGTGATCGAGGTGCTCTCAGGGTGATGACCACCGACGCGGCGGACGAGGAGCGTCTGGCCGGGCACTTCGAGGCGCTGCTGGCCGCCGACGAGCGGATCGAGCCCCGCGACTGGATGCCCGACGGGTACCGGCGGATGGTGCTCCGGCAGCTCGCCCAGCACGCGCACTCCGAGATCATCGGGATGCAGCCGGAGGGCGCCTGGCTGACGCGGGCGCCGTCGCTGCACCGGAAGGCGAGCCTGCTCGCCAAGGTGCAGGACGAGGCGGGGCACGGGCTCTACCTCTATTCGGCGGCGGAGACGCTGGGCGTGTCCCGCGCCGAGCTGCTGGACGCCCTGCACGGCGGGACCCAGCGGTACGCGGCGACGTTCAACCACCCGGCGCTGACCTGGGCGGACACCGGGGCCATCGCCTGGCTGACGGACGGTGCGGCCGTGGTCAACCAAGTGCCGCTCTGCGACACCTCGTACGGGCCGTACGCGCGGGCCATGCGGCGGGTCTGCCTGGAGGAGGCGTTCCACGTCCGGCAGGGCTACGACGTGCTGTGGTCGCTGTGCCGGGGGACGCCGGAGCAGAAGGAGATGGCGCAGGACGCCGTGAACCGGTGGTGGCTGCCGGCGGTGGCGCTGATGTTCGGTCCGCCGGACACCACGGCGGGCGGCGCGGACGACCGTACGGCGGCGATGGGCGCGGCGGTCAGCAAGCGGTCGATGGCGTGGGGCATCAAGCGGCACACCAACGACGAGCTGCGGCAGCGGTTCGTCGACAACGTGGTGCCGCAGGCGGAACGGCTGGGGGTGACCCTGCCGGACCCGGCGATCCGCTGGAACGAGGAGCGCGGGCACTACGACTTCAGCCCGATCGACTGGCGGCTGTTCCGGGACGCGCTGGCCGACAACTCGCAGTGCGCCAAGCAGCGGCTGGCGCACCGGGTCGCGGCGCACGAGGACGGCGCCTGGGTGCGCGAGGCCGTCGACGCCTATGCGGCGGGCGGGTACGAGGAAGCGAGTGATCATGAGTGAGCGGTCCGCACGGGTGCAGACCCCGTGGGAGGTGTTCATCAGGCCGCGCCGTGGCCTCTCCCACCAGCACGTGGGCTCGGTGCATGGCGCCGACGCCGACATGGCGCTGGCCAACGCCCGCGATCTGTACACCCGTCGGGGCGAGTCGGTGTCCATCTGGGTGGTGCGCTCCGGGGACGTGCGCGCCTCCTCGCCGAGCGAGAAGGACCCGCTGTTCAGCAACGCCGCCGACAAGCCGTACCGCTACCCGGAGCACTACGTGGCCCTGAACGAGGGCGGCAGCCATGA
Source organism: Streptomyces sp. NPDC002537 (assembly GCF_053594975.1). NCBI lineage: Bacteria > Bacillati > Actinomycetota > Actinomycetes > Kitasatosporales > Streptomycetaceae > Streptomyces > Streptomyces sp. NPDC002537. Next base: position 8,094 of record NZ_JBSFWT010000137.1, on the reverse strand, counting down.
CGGTTAGCCGTACGGAGGAGCGACAGGAGCGACAGGAGAAGGGCGCCGGGGACGCGGTCGCGGCGTACGCGCTGCGTCTGGGCGACGACGCGCTGGTGCTCAGCCAGCGGCTGTGCGCGTGGGTGACCAAGGCGCCCACGATCGAGGAGGACCTGGCGCTCTCCAACATCGCCCTGGACCTGCTGGGGCACGCCCGGACGCTGCTCTCGTACAGCGGCGAGCTGGACGGGACGGGCCGCAGTGACGACGCCCTGGCGTACGACAGGACGGAGCGGCAGTTCCGCAACGCGCTGCTGGTGGAGCTGGACAACGGCGACTTCGCGGTGACCATCGCCCGGCAACTGGTGTACGCGCAGTACTCCCTGCTCCTGTACGCCGCGCTCGCGGGGTCGGCCGACGCCACGCTGGCGGGCTTCGGCACGCGGGCGGTCAAGGAGGTGGAGTACCACCGGATGCACGCCGCGCAGTGGACCGTGCGGCTGGGGCGGGGCACGGCGGAGAGCCGGCGCCGGATGCAGGCGGGGCTCGACCGTGTCTGGCCGTACGCGGCGGAGCTGTTCGAGGACGACGAGCTGGTGGAGCGGCTCGCCGCCGACGGTGTCGCGGCGGCCCCGGCGGAGCTGCGGGCCGCATGGGAGCGGGAGGTGGCCGCGGTCCTGGCGGACGCGGGGCTGACCGTGCCCAGGCCGTCCTGGCGGGCGACGGGCGGGCGCGCGGGGCTGCACACCGAGGCGTTCGGCCCGCTGCTGGCGGAGTTCCAGTCCGTGTACCGGCAGTACCCGGGGGGCACGTGGTGAGCGCCACGACCCGGCTGGGCGCCGAGGAGGTCCGGGCCCGGGTGAACACCGTGCCGGACCCGGAGCTGCCCATGGTCACCCTGGACGACCTGGGCGTGATCCGGTCGGTGGAGGCGGCCGCCGACGGCACCCTGGAGGTCGTCATCACCCCGACCTACATGGGCTGTCCGGCCATGCCCGCGATCGAGGCGGGCCTCCGGGAGGCGCTGGCGGACTGCGGCCACCCCGACGGGCGGGTACGGCAGGTCCTCTCGCCCGCCTGGACCACCGACTGGATCAGCGCCGAGGGGCGCCGCAAGCTCTCCGAGAACGGCATCGTGCCGCCGGGCCCCGCGGGGGCGCCGCTGCCGGTCCGGATCGGGCTCGGCCTGCCCTGCCCCAACTGCGGTTCCCTGGCGACCCGGCCGCAGAGCCCGTTCGGGGCGACCCGCTGCCAGGCCGTCCTGGTGTGCACCGCGTGCCAGGAGAACTTCGCGCATCTGAAGGCGATGTGACGCTCCGACATGAGCAGCCAGACAACCCAGACAACACTGAGTGAGATACCCGCGGAGCCGGTCCGGGCGACCGGCTGGCACCGGTTGCGGGTCGCGGGCCTGGAACGGCTCACCGACGACGCCGTCGCGATCCGCCTGGACGTGCCGGAGCACCTCGCGGACGCCTTCGCGCACCGGGCCGGGCAGCACGTCGCGGTCCGGCACGTCCTGGACGGCACGGAGCTGCGCCGCAGCTATTCGGTCTGCCTCCCGCCCGGGGAGGACTCCGGGCTGCGTCTGGTCGTCAAACGGCTGGGGCCCGGCGGGTTCGCGGAGTACGCCACGACCCGGCTGGCCGTGGGCGACACCCTCGAACTCGCGCCCCCGACGGGCGGTTTCCGGCTCGCGGACCGGCCGGGGGCGCACCATGTGCTGTTCGCCGGGGGCAGTGGCATCACCCCGCTGCTGAGCATGGCGGCGGCCGCGCTGCGGGACGATCCGCAGTGCCGGGTCTCGCTGGTCTACGCCAACCGGACCGCGTCGTCGGTGCTGCTGGCGGACGAGCTGGCCGACCTCAAGGACGCCTACGTCGACCGGTTCTTCGTGCTGTACGTGCTCACGCAGGAGACCCGGGAGGCGGAGCTGCTGTCGGGCCGGGTGGACAGCGGGCGGCTGCCCAAGCTGCTGGCCCTGCTCGGCGCCGAGCCCGGCGAACGCAATCACTTCTACCTGTGCGGCCCCTGGGGGCTCGTGGAGCAGGTGCGGGAGGCGCTCGCCTGCTGGGGTGCCGACCCCGCCCGGGTGCGCTTCGAGCTCTTCTCGACCGGGGACGGGCCGCCGGAGGCGCGCGTCCGGGACCGTGCGGTGCGGCCGGGGCGGGTCACCGCGCGGCTCGCCGGGCGGACCACCGTGGCCGCCATGGAGGCCGGGGACCGGGTGGTGCTGGACGCCGTGCTGCGGGCCCGTCCCGAGACCCCGTACTCCTGCCGGGACGGGCTGTGCGGCACCTGCCGGGCCAAGGTCGTCTCGGGCTCGGTCCTGATGGACCGCCAGTACGCGCTGGACGAGGCGCAGTTGGCCGACGGCTACACCCTGGCCTGCCGGGCCCGGCCGGAGTCGGACGAGGTCGCGCTCGACTTCGACGCGTGACCGCCCGCTCCCCCGGGGCTCGACCATTCCGTTTCACACAAAGGACATTGATGATGGGCAGGCTTTCCGGAAAGACCGCGCTGGTGACCGGCGGCAGCCGGGGCATCGGCAGGGGCATCTCCCTGCGACTGGCCCGGGACGGCGCGCTGGTGGCCGTCCACTACGGGCACGACGCGGCGGCCGCCGCCGAGACCGTGGCGCTGATCGAGGCGGAGGGCGGCAAGGCGTTCGCGTTCCGGGCCGAGCTGGGCGTGGACGGGGACGCCGTCGCGCTGTGGGACGCCTTCGACAAGGGCCTCGCGCAGTTCGGCGCCGGGTCCGGCCTGGACATCCTCGTCAACAACGCGGGCATCACGATGCCCAAGCCGATCTCCGCCGTGTCCGAGGAGGAGTTCGACCGGGTCTTCGCCGTCAACGTCAAGGCGCCGTTCTTCGTGATCCAGCAGGGTCTCGACAGGCTGCGCGACGGCGGCCGGATCGTCAACATCTCGTCCGGCGTCACCCGGATCGCCGTGCCGCACATCGCCGCCTACTCGATGACCAAGGGCGCGATCGACACCCTCACCCTCACCCTCGCCCAGGAGCTGGGCGCGCGGGGGATCACGGTGAACTCGGTGGCCCCCGGCTTCGTGGACACGGACATCAACCCGACCCTCAAGGACCCGGAGGTGCGGGCGGCGTACGCGGCCGTCTCGGCCTTCAACCGGGTGGGCGAGCCCTCGGACATCGCCGACGTGGTGGCCTTCGTCGCGAGCGACGACGCCCGCTGGGTCACCGGGCAGTACCTGGACGCTACCGGCGGTGGCCACCTGGGCATCTGAGCCCGGTCGGCCGTGACGTACGAGGAGACCCCCATGACCGAGAACACGCTCACCCCTGCCGTTTCCGAGGACGACTCCCTCCTGGAGTTCGACGGGACCACCCCGTACGAGGACTACATCCACGCCTCGGTGATCACCTCCCTCCAGCAGCCGCTCTCCAACGACCCCGGGGAGATGGCCTTCCTGGTCACCACCCAGGTGATGGAGCTGTGGTTCACCCTCATAGTCCACGAGTGGCGCACCGCCCGCGACGCCCTGATGAAGGACGACCAGGAGCGGGCGATGGAGGCGCTGCGCCGGAGCCTCGGCACCCTCCAGGCGCTGAACGACTCGTGGCGGCCGATCGCGTCGCTGACGCCCGCTCAGTTCAACGGCTTCCGCGCGGCGTTCGGCGAGGCGTCGGGCTTCCAGTCGGCGATGTACCGGCACCTGGAGTTCCTGCTGGGCGACAAGTCCCGGTCGATGGTGCAGCCGCACCGCGGCCACCCCCGGGTGCACGCGGAGCTGGAGCAGGCGCTGACCGAGCCGTCGCTCTACGACGCGGTGCTGGGCTATCTGCACCGCTGCGGGCTGCCCGTGCCGGAGGCGGTGCTGGAGCGGGACCCGACCGTGGCCTACCAGGCGGACGCCGGGGTCGAGGAGGCCTGGCGGCAGATCTACGCCGGGCCGCAGTCCGACCCGCTGGTGGCGCTGGGCGAGGCCCTCACCGACGTCGCCGAGCTGGTCCTGCGCTGGCGCAGCGACCACTTGCTGGCCACCCGCCGCGCGATGGGCTCCAAGGTGGGCAGCGGCGGTTCCCCGGGCGTGGCGTGGCTGGAGAAGCGCGCGGCCCGTTCCGTGTTCCCCGAGATCTGGACGGCGCGCAGCTATGTCTAGGACGATTTCCGAGTTCGCCGCCGAGGAGGAGCGCCGGGTGCTGGGCCTCCGGCCGGTGCTGGCGCCCGCGCACCACAAGTACGGCGAGCACCCCAACCAGGTGTACGACCTGTGGCCCGCGGAGGACCCGGACGCGCCACTGGTGATCCTGCTGCACGGCGGCTACTGGCGGTACGACCGGATGCATCTGACGCCGTTCGCCGCGTACTTGGCGAAGAACGGCTTCACGACGGTGCTGCCGGGGTTCCGCCGGATGGGCGGCGCGGGCGGCTATCCCGCCACGTTCGACGACATCGCGCTGCTGGTGGACACGATCCCGGCGGGTCGGCCGTATGTACTGGCCGGGCACTGCTCGGGGGGGCATCTGGCGCTGTGGGCCGCCGCGCGCGGGCTGTTGGCCGAGGACTCGCCGTGGTTCACCGAGGAGCTGCCGACGGCGGTGCTGGCGCTCGCGCCGATCACCGATCTGGCCGCGACGATCCGTGAGGGCCTGAGCAACGACGCGGGTCTCGAACTGATCGGCCCCGCCGAGCGGGTCGATTCGCTGCTGCCGCTGGTGGACCCGCTGACGATGCTCCGCGGCAAGGGCACCACCGGGGTGCCGACCGTGGTGCTGCACGGCGAGGTGGACGAGGAGCTGCCGCACGAGCAGTTCACCGGCTACGCGGCCGCGCACCCGGACGCCGAGCTCGTCACCCTGCCGGGGATCGGGCACTACACCCTGATCGAGCCCGGCTCGGAGGCGAGCCGGTCGGTGGTCGACACGCTGCACCGCATGTCGCGTCCCTGGCGCACGTGACCGGCCCGCCGGCCCCCTTTCCCGTAGAAATCCGCAGAGAACTCCCCGTAGAACTCCCCTGAGAACAAGGATCACTTGGTGAGCACCGCCTCCCCCGTCCCCGATGCCCTGGTGGCCCGCGCGGCCTCGCTCGACGCCGCCGACCCGCTGGCCGCCGCGCGGGAGCGCTTCCTGCTGCCGGAGGGCGTCGTCTATCTGGACGGCAACTCGCTCGGGGCGCTGCCCGCCGCGGTGCCCGACGCCATGGCGGACGCCGTGCGCCGGCAGTGGGGTACGGACCTCATCCGGTCGTGGAACGACAACGCCTGGTGGGAGGCGCCGCTGCGGGTGGGGGACGCGGTCGGGCGGCTGATCGGCGCGGCCCCGGGCCAGACGGTGGCCGGGGACTCCACCAGTGTGCAGCTGTTCAACGCCCTGTCCGCGGCGGCCCGGTTGCGGCCCGGCCGTCCGCTGCTGCTGACGGACCCCGGGCACTTCCCCACCGACCAGTACATCGCCGACTCGGTGGCCCGGCTGTTCGGTCTGGAGGTCCGCCGGGTGCCGCCCGCCGCGCTGCCGGAGTTCCTCGCCGAGGAGGGCGGCCGGGTCGCGGTCGCCGGGTACTCGCCGGTCGACTACCGCACGGGCGAGCTGCACGACATGGCGGCGCTCACCGGGGCCGTGCAGGGGGCGGGCGCCCTGATGCTGTGGGACCTGTGCCACGCGGCGGGCGCGCTGCCCGTCCGGCTGGACGAGCTGGGTGTCGACCTGGCCGTGGGCTGCGGCTACAAGTTCCTGTCCGGCGGCCCGGGGGCGCCCGCGTTCCTGTACGTCGCCGAGCGCCACCAGGCGGCGTTCGACCAGCCGCTCACCGGCTGGAACGGGCACGCCGAGCCGTTCGGCCTGAGCGGCGGCTACGCCCCGGCGGCGGGTGTCGGCCGGGGCCGGATCGGCACGCCGCCGATCCTCTCCATGCTGGCGCTGGAGGCCGCGCTCACCGCGTTCGACGGGGTCGGCATGGAGGAGGTCCGGGCCAAGAGCCTGTCCCTGACGGGCTTCTTCCTGGAGTGCGCCGACGCGCTGCTCGACGACGGCTTCACCGTGGTCACGCCGCGCGAGCCGGAGCGGCGCGGCAGCCAGGTGACCCTGCGGCACCCCGACGCCTACGCCCTGGTCCAGGCGCTCGCCGCGCGCGGCGTCATCGGCGACATGCGCGCCCCGGACATGCTGCGCTTCGGCGTCAACGCCCTCTACGTCAGCCATGCGGACGTACTGGCCGCGGTGCGGGTGCTGGGCGAGGTCGTCGCGGCCGCCGAACACCACGACGAACGGTTCCGGCAGCGCACGACGGTCACCTGAGCTCCGCGATACATGCCTTTTGTCCGCTTATGGTGGGCTCATGGGCGAGGACAACCGAAAGAACGGCGGGCACTGGGCGGCGTTCCGGCGCTCGCCGCTCCTCCCGGCCACGGTGCTCGTGGTCCTCATCGCCGCGGCCGCCGGGCTGTTCGCCGGCTCGTACACGTACTGCATGGCCAACCCCACCCCGCGCAGCATCCCCACCGCGGTCACGGGGGTGACGGCGCCCGAGGTCAAGCGCGCCGAGTTCGTCCGGGGCATGGAGGACGCCCTGGGCGCCTCGCTCGCGCTGCGGCACTACGCCACCTTCCGGGACGCCAGGGACGCGGTGGAGGAGCAGCGGGTCTTCGCGATCCTGGAGGACCACCCGGACGGGCGCACCGCCTCGCTGTTCGTGTCCGGGGCGTCCAGCGCCACCGTCGCACAGCTGCTGACCGAGACGGCCCCGCGGGTCGGGGCGGCCATCGGCACGCCGGTGACGGTCACGGACATCAAGCCGCTGCAGAAGGGCGATCCGCGCGGGCTCGCGCTGTTCTACGTCTCGCTGGCCGCGTCGGTCGTCGGGTTCATCGGCGCGATCCAGCTGAGCGTGCACGCCGCGGGGCTCGACCCGGCCGAGCGCATCGCCTTCACCCTCGGCTACGCGGTGCTGGGCGGTTTCGCGATCGCCGCGATCGTGGACTGGGGGCTGGGCGCGCTGCGCCTGCCGTTCGCGGAGTCGTGGCTGATCCTGGCGCTGACGATGTTCGCGTCGGGCATGGTCTTCACGATGTTCAACACGCTGATCGGCCGCTGGGCGATGCTGCCGACGTGGAGCCTGCTGGTGCTGCTGGGCAACCCCTCGTCGGGCGGTGCCGTCTCCTGGCCGCTGCTCCCGTCGTTCCTCGGCGCGATCGGGCGGTGGCTGCCGCCGGGCGCGTCGGTCAACGCCCATCACACGGCGGTCTACTTCCGCGGGCACCAGCACGCCTTCCCGTTCGTGGTGCTGGCGGCGTGGGCGGTGGGCTGCTGCGCGGTCTTCTGGACCTGGCGCCACCGTCACCCCGGCGGGCGCGAGCGGGAGGTCGGCGGGGGCGCCGCCCTCCTCAAAGGGTGACGCCCCCGCCGGCACTGGAGAAGGAACCGCTGCTGACCCGCACCCTGGAGAGCCTCACGGCGGAGACCGCCCGGCGGGAACCCGGCACCCAGCTCATCGTCACCCGGGCGTTCGAGATGGTCTTCGTGCTGTCCCTGCGGGTCGCGCTGGAACAACTCGCGGAGAGCTCGCCGGAACTGCACGCGCTGCGCCACCCGGGCATCAGCAAGGCGCTCCTGGCGATCTACCGCGAGTACGCGGAGCCGTGGACGATCGACTCCCTCTCCCGGCAGGCCGGGATGTCCCGGTCGGCGTTCACCAAGACCTTCCGCGAGCTGGTGGGCGAGGGCCCCGGCCAGCACCTGACCAAACGCCGGATGCAGAAGGCCGCGACACTGCTGTCCGAGACCACGATCCCCGAGCTGGTGGGCTATCAGAGCTCGGTGGGTTTCCACCTGGCGTTCCGCAAGATGTTCGACCTCCCTCCGGGCGAGTTCCGGCGACAGGCACAGGAGTCCGACCCCCGGCCCCTGGAGGCCGCCGGGCAACGGTGACCCGGACCGGCCTCCGGGCCGAACGCGTGGCCGGCGGCGCGGCGCCAGCGGTTGGCGGGGAGTCCGGGCCGCAAGGCGGCGAAGGCACCGCAGTATTTGGTGAAGACGGCGGGGCGGATGCCGTATCCGTGCAACAGCCGGTCTGCCTCGGTGAGGTGGCCGGTTGTTTTTGTTTCTACGAGGACGAGTTGGGGGTTGGCGTGGATGGTGTG
>NZ_JBSFWT010000136.1:0-12301 GCF_053594975.1 Streptomyces sp. NPDC002537 | reverse complement strand
TGCACAAACTCGTTGACATCCATCACACAGATGTCAACGCCCCCTCACAACGCTCCGTCACCACCGAATGTGAGACAGGGCCGTTTACTGGACAGACCCTCGCGCTTTCACAGGGCTTCGGCAAAGTCGTGGTTGAGGGGTGTTTGTACAGGTGGGTGGACATGGAGGTCGGTGATCATGTGGGGTGTTGAGGCTCACGTGACCGAAAGGGACGTCCATGCCCGCTTGTGTGACATCGTTGCATCCTGCGCTGGAGAGGCTGTACCGGGCTGGCTGTTCGTCGTCGGGGTCGGGGTGCGGGAGTGGCTCGAAGCGATACCGGATCCCCGCGCCTCGCGTGGGGTGCGCCACGTGCTCGTGGTGGTGCTGGTGATCGCGGCGTGCGCGGTCCTGGCCGGCGCGAGGTCGCTGTCCGCGATCGGTGAGTGGGTCGCAGACCTGCCCCAGCACGTCCTTGAGGCCCTCGACGCTCGGCGGCATCCGGTGAGCGGGGTACGGATCGCACCGAGTGAGTCGACGATCCGCCGGACCCTGCAGTCCGTTGACGGGCAGGCGTTTGACCAGGCCGTACGCGGCTGGCTTGCGGAACAGGTGAGGGAGAGCGCGCCGCGGGAGGGCGTGCGCGAGGCAGTCGCAGTGGACGGCAGGACAGCACGCGGCGCCCGTTCCTCCGACGGCGGACAGGTCCATCTGATGGCCGCCTCGACCACGACCGTGGCATCGTCCTGGGGCAGGTCGACGTCGACGGGAAGACGAATGAGATCACCCGGTTCCAGCCCCTGCTCGGCTCTCTGGACCCGGCCGGGAAAGTCATCACCGCGGATGCTCTGCACACCCAGCGCGAACACGCCCGCTACCTCGCCGAAGACAGGCAAGCGGACTACGTGCTGACCGTGAAAAAGAACCAGCCGACGCTGTTCGCCCAGCTCAGCGCGCTGCCCTGGGCCGATATCCCGGGGCCGGGCCTTCACCCGTACAAGGGGCCATGGGCGCAGGGAGCACCGCGCCGTCCTGGCCGTCACCGTCCCTGCCGGCCTCCACTTCCCCTGCTCGGCCCAGGCGTTCCGGATCCGGCGCACCGCCCGCCACCTGGATGGACGGCCGAAACACACCGAGACCGCCTATGGCATCACCAGCCTGGAAGCGCACCGGGCCGGCCCCGCCCACCTCGGTACCTATATCCGCGGGCACTGGGGGGCATCGAGAACCGCCTCCACCACGTCCGCGACGTCACCCTCGACGAGGACCGCTCACAAGTCCGTACCGGCAACGGCCCCCGCGCCATGGCCACCCTCCGCAACCTCGCCACCAGCGCCTGCCGCCTGACCGGAGCCACCAACATCGCCCGAACCCTACGCCACAACTCCCGCGACCACACCCGCCCGTTGACCATGCTCAGCCTCATCTGACCGACTTTGCCGAAGCCCTGCTGGGGAGAGGGTCACAACCGGCAGATATCTTGGCGGACCGCGCTCTGGCTCCTTCCTCGCCAAACGGGCTCAATTGATTTCGAGCCAATATTCGACTTCCATTCTCTCCCTTTTCATGACAAGGTGCGAGTGATCCCTATGACCGATTCTGACACTACTCGAAAATGGACCGTTCTGGGAGAAATTAAGCTGGGAAACTATCTAAAAATTCCACTGATTGGTTCTCTGATGCCCGCAGGCGCGAGTATTGGGCTTGACAGCCTGATGGTTGGATACAATTCAAAGAAACTTGAGCAGGTAGACCTGCCGAAGCTGCGAGATTTACTAAAAGACATCCATCTCCCAAGTGAATCCGATAAGAGATGGATGGAGGCAGGTCCGTTTATGGTGGCGAATGTAATGCTTGGCCCTACCCAGCAGCCATTGATCTTCACTCCGTCACCTCCCAAGAGTACCGTTCTCGAAGGTTCCAGGTTCCTTCCGGTTGGGGTGAGTGACAGCGTGTCCGGCGGCGGGGCAGGGGCTCCCGTAAATGAGACGGTGGCCTGGTGGAACCTGGACAAAACTATCGGGCCTGCTCACGTCGGTCGGCTGGGGGCAGGATTCGAGCCCTCATCGAAGAGTGTGCTGCTCCTGGCAGATCTGGATGTCGGAGCTGGCGGATTCCGATTCGGGACGAGGGGTCTGGGAGTCGGAATCCCTATCAATAAACCGGAGGATACGAAGCTCCATCTCGACGGCGTCAGTCTTGAGTATAATAGACCGCCCATCACTATCGCAGGTGAATTTATCCGCGAAAATCCGGGCCCGGGGTACACGCTGGCCGTCGGCGGAATGGCAGTGGTCGGCACGCCTGCCGTAAGTGTATCGGCGCTGGGTTTCTATGCTCAGCCCATCACGGGAGATCCCTCTCTCTTCGTTTTCGGAATGCTTGATCTTTCAAAGCAGTCGGTGGGGTCAGCAGTATTCCGTCTGGAAAAAGTCGCAGCAGGTTTCGGATACAACAGTCAAGTACGCACACCGACCCTTGCGGAGGTTCCGACCTTCCCCTTCGTTGAGATGCTGAACCAGAAATATGCTCAGAGAAATCCGCTGGATGAGTTGACAAACCTGGTCGACAAAAAATGGGTGACGCCCGCGTCAAACGAGATGTGGCTTGCGGTTGGGCTGGAAGCGCTTATATATGAGCTGGTAGATGTCAACGCAGTGGCGATCGTGCAATTTGGCGATGACATCGTAGCCGGTCTCTACGGCCAGGCATCAGCACAGTTTCCTAAGTATCCGGCCAATCCCATTGCGGCGCTAGAAGTAGATGTGAGAGCAGAATACCGCGGCAGTACGGACACTCTGGAAATCGATGCAGTTGTTGCCAATGGCTCGTTCGTTCTGGACCGGGCCTGTCGGCTGACTGGCGGCCTCGCGGTACGACTATGGCTCGGCCGGAGCGCCCATCCAGGCGAATTTGTCATAAGCGTCGGAGGCTACAATCCGAAATTCGACGTCCCCAAATACTACCCCCGGCCAGAACGCGTGGGTTTCGACTGGCATCTCGGTGACCGCATTCACGTCTGGGGAAACTGTTACGCGGCACTGACTCCCCGCGCGTTCATGGCTGGGATGAAAGCTGGCCTCAGTGGACAATTCGGGATCGCAAGCGTCGATGCCGAAGTATATGCGGATGCCCTCATTGAGTGGGATCCGCTCTATTTCAATGTGGACTGGGGTGGGACCATTCGAGCATCCGCAGGACCTTTCAGCATAGAGTTCGGTGCAGACGGGGAGGTATGGGGGCCACCGGTCGGCGGGCACGTCCGGGTCCATATAGGACCCTGGAATATCAATGTTGACTTCGGCCAGGGCGACCCCAAGGGTCGGACCCGGCTAGATGCAGATGAGTTCCGTGCCAAACTGCTGCCCGGGGGAACCATCAAACCGGCGATCGCCGGCGCGGAGAAAACTACGGGGAATACCAGCACCGAGAACGGCAAGGTGGTGACGGTGAATGCCACTCAGGGGCTTCTTCCCGCCCCTCGAGGGAAGGATGCCGCCTCTCCAGTATGGGCTTTCGGGGTGGGTTCCCTTGCGATTCAGGTATCCACCGCAGTGCCGCTTTCCTCAATAAAATTCAATGACACCCCGGTGCCTACGACCTCGGCCAATCCTCGTCCAAAGCTGTGCATCCGACCTATGGAGGCTAACAACGCAGATTCCAGCCTGACGATTACCCTCAAAGGGCCGGACGGCACCAAGATACCGGTCACAAATAATCCACCCGGCGGGTCGGAGAAGACTAAATGGAGTGTCATCACGGACAAGAAGGGCGTACCAGCCGCTTTATGGGCCGAGAAAGGAGAGAAGGACAGAGACGGCTTGATCGACGGCTATGCGAGCGGTTTCACGCTCATGCCTCCCTCTCCAGATCAGTCACGTGACGGAATTATTCCGGCAAGCGCCACCAAGCGCGAACTGTTTTCTTTCTTGGTCCAGTCGGAGAGCGCCGTACAGAACTACACATCAGATAGCAACGGGAGGCGGCTCCCTGCTATGTCTACTCCAGATATAGAGAGGGTGTCTGGCAATGCGGCCAGAGACGCTCGCCAGGCGATCATCGACGATCTGAAGAAACTGGAAATGCCCGGATTCTCAGCAAAGGACCTCGTAGCAGACATCTTCAAAGCCGGAGCATCCGGTTATCTAGATGCCGAGCCTCAGATCCTGAAAGGATGAAATTGGATGGCAGATAAACTGGACGAGGGGCTCGAGCTTTTCAACTTCTGGAAAGCCAACACAGACATCGGCGAGTACACTCTGACAGTACAGCAGAAAGTCACACACCACAAAGAGGGAGCCGACTGGGTATTCGAACCACCGAATGCGCAGAAATTCACGGTCGGTGACCTGCGGTTCAGCCTTTCCGCCGCCGATGTAACGGCGTGCTTCCCCGCCCCGGACTCGGTGACCCCCGCCGGACGGCTTCTCCCCCACGTGGCACTCCGTGATCCGTATCTGCCCTGGGAGCGCGGCTCACACACACCTGAGGGGTGGGGGGAAGCACCGGGCACGGCTCTCCTGGTATTCGCAGAAGGTGAGCTGAACACAGATGATGTGAAGCCCGGCCAAGCCTTCGACCTCCTCGCCAAGACAAGTCAGGATCCTCTTCCCCCCAATTTCGAGACGTCAGAGATCCCGAAGGTTACCTGTACCACACTCGATATCAGCCCCTCAGATCTGCTGAGGCTGTTGCCGGACCCGGTCAAGAGTCTTCCATTCCTCACCCATGTCCGGCGCGAGGTCCGCACCGCCGCGGATGGTCTGGCCGCTGCTCCCGCTGTCAGTGCCGTCATCGCCTCCCGCTTCCCCCGCCAGCCAGGCCGCTACATAGCCCACCTCGTCTCCCTTCTCGGCCATGAGAAGAACCTCATGAGCCCAGAGAAAATAAACGGTAAGAAGAAGGTCCGGCTGGTATCGCTGTGGTCCTGGCAATTCACCATCTCGCCGCCTGCGGAAACCTACGCGGAAGCCTTCAAGAGGATGCAGGAGGACAGCAAGAAGCCGATGAAGAACCGCCTGCGGTTCATGCCGCAGCCGGAAGTCAAGATCAGTGAGGCAGTGACGCAGCGTCTGGCAGCAGGCTACCTTCCCATGCCCTACCGGGTGGCCAGCGGTGAGAAGACCGCTGGGTGGTACAGAGGGCCGCTGGGGCCCTGGCCGCCCGTGAAATCCGCGTTCGTTGCCCAGCACACACCCTTCACCTGTGCGGACGAGGCGCTCATCTACACTGACAAGGATGGCACGTTCGATCTCAGCCTGGCGGCCGCCTGGAGCATTGGCTATCAGCTCATCCTGTCCCGGCATGACTTGTTCGGGCAGTTGCTGACCCTCCAGAACACCGTTTCCCGGCACACCCTCACCATGGTCGCGGCGGCCCGCACCGCAGAGGGCCAGGCCCTCCTCACCGGCATCACGGACGCGGCACCGGGATCCTCGGCACACCTGGCTCTCCTGGCCGACCTGGCTGATCCTCCCCCGATGCGCCTCAAGTTCGACCAGCTGATGGCCAACACCACGCGATCTGGGGGGTCCCTGAGCGGTGCGATCACCAGCGCCCTGAGCGGACCACCCAGGCCTGTGATGTTCTCGGCATTGGCGCCGGCACCGGCCGTTGAGACACATCACAGCCTGCCTGCGGCCCCCGAGGCGGTCGCGCTCCTCGACCGTCCGGAGGCTACGTCCGCGCTGAAGAGCCTTCTCCGCCAGCGCCTTCTCCGGCCGTCGCCGCAGTCACAGGAACCGGCAGGTGCTGCCGCCGTCGGCGGCGGGGGGCCGGTCGAGGAATGGCTGTGGGATCCCGTCGACCTGCTGGGCCTCCTTCCTGCCTGGTACCTGGTTCCCATGGCTGAGGCAGCCCTGCCGTCCGACAGTCTGCGCTTCTTCTCCATCGACCACCAATGGCTCAGCGCTTTCTGCGACGGCATGCTGGCTGTGGGAACACACACTGCTCTCGATGAGGCCCTCACCCCTCTCCTCGCCGAGGTGATCTTCAAGCCCCGCACTGCCACACAGGATCCAGCCTGCGGCATCCTCATGCGTTCTGAAGTCATCCGCGCATGGCCGCACCACCCCATCGCCGGCAAGGGCTCCAGCAGCCACCCCATCGTCATCGACAAGGATCCCGGGTATTTCAGCGTCCAGGGGGGCGCGACGCTCCTCGCACGCACCCAGGTGAGCCCAGACACCGTTCTCCTCCTTTTCGACAAAGCTCCCACGACGGTCACGCTCCAAGAACCCGGCCATGTCATGCAGTTCGGCCTCGATACCGACACTGGTAAGACGAAACGCAACAAAGACGGAATCGTTCAAGGCTCGCCCGTGGCAGTGTTCGATGACTATCTCTACAACACCCCCGGACACCCGAAGGATGTACTGGATGTTTCCCGGTTCGCTCCGAAGATTTGCGACAACGCAGCGCCCACACCTGCCTCCTTCGCCTACCAGATGCTGAACCCTCCGGCTCAGCTCAAAATCAGCATCGTGTAGGAAACGCGTGGTTAAGTCCGTGAGCGTCCGCCCGGACCCGCGCCACGGCGACCGCCCGTGACCGGAAGGCAGATCGGACGGCTCACCTGGTAGCACATGACGGTCCCCCTCCCTCAGCCCCTGGCGGCCGCCCCGGTCACACCATGGAATTCCCTAGAGTAATTCCCAGATTGACAAAAAGCGGCACTCTCCACCACGTGAAATCTCACAACAGGAAGGGCAGTCTGCCATGCCAGACGCGCTGATCGTGCCCATGTCCGTTGACGCGTTCCTGAACACGGAAAAGATGGCGAAGGATAGTAAGATTCTTAACCGTAGGACGAGTGGTCTGGAAGATGTAATGATGCACGCTCCAGGCGGCCCTGCCCAGTCCGCGCAGTCCGGTACAGCCACGGACGGCGCTCTCGGAGTCTACGTCCAGTGGGAGTTGCCAGCGATCCTGCGGACTGGGCAGACTCCAGCCAGCACGGCGGCCAGCGGTCTCGAGCTGTCGCAACCGGCAGACTTCCCTCTGATCCCGAACCGATGGCTGATCACGCGCCGCAGTTATTACATGTCCGGCGGCACAACGGACACCAAAAGCTGGCTGATCCGAACCGACACGCTGGCCGCCACCACGGAATCGTCTGCCACAGGGAGCCGGGTGGAACCTGACGGAGCTCCCGCAGCGTCCCTCCCCGGGCCCCCTGACGGTGCGGGGGGATATCCCACCCGGGTATCCTACGGAACTGTATTCCCGCTCGGAGTCGGCTCGGTCCAGAAAGAACCGCATACATGGGATGATAAAAGCGCGAGTCCACTGTTCCTCACAGTGGACTCATCCAGTTTACCTGAATTCTGTTCGTATCAGCCGTACAACCAGAACGTCCTATCGTTTCATGACTTGCAAGATGACCTGACGGCAGCACAGGGACGGCTGAAAGCGGGAAAACTCGAAATAACGGTCAACTACCTGGTCATAGGCTGGTATTCACATGGCGCATCCGACCTGTTCCATTTTCAAGACGGAAAGCAGTATCTGGGGAGGCAGACCCTTCAGGACCAGAAACTAACAGACCTCCAGGAAGCCCTGCAGAAGTGCGGATGGGATCTTCCGAAAACCGATGGAATCAATATCTGCGGAACGGTGTACTACGGGTCCGTGCTGGGTCTTCCTTGGAAGGAAGATATTGATCCGGCGAGCTACACGCGTCCCACGGGTGGGGCTCCGTTCAGTCTCGACGGCCAGCCGCTGACGGACCAGGTCCATCTCGCCGTAGGGCAGTCCTCAGTGGAAGCCTGCACCACGGTGGTTACCCAGAGCAGCCTCCTCAGCCACCCCGAGGCCAGGCATTTCAGCGCCTTCCTGTCCAACCTTCTCGAATCCCCGTCCAAACCTGGGGTTCCCGACCACACCAGAGAGATCACGCCTCTGCACGCCCTGCAGTACGGTGAACACGCGACCGTATTCGGCAGCTCCCCGGGAGGCCGACGCTGGCATCTCACGGCGGGCGGCGAACAGAAGATTCCTCCCTCGGACCCCAAACTTAAAGCCTTGTTCGAGAAGGTGAGCGAGCTCAACCGGAAGCAGGCCAAATACGAGCAAGCCGATCTCGATATTCAGGACATGATAACCCGCCTCAAAGGGATCTGGTGGTCACTCATGCCCTACGCTATGGATGACATCGCTGAAGAGCTCACTCCCCCCAATAATGACATCACTAAGGCCAAGAGTGCAGTCGACACCCTGAACAGCGCCCTCGCCGCCAGAGCAAAAAACCGCAGCGACCTCCTTACAGAGATAAAAAGTGCCAGTACCAGCATCTCTGACGGCCTGAAGAAAGACGAGCTCCCGTATACTCTGCGACCGGCTCCTATGCCACCCTATCAAAAGTCCGGAAATCCCGTTATTGTCCTTCAGAACCTTCTCGCCAAACGACGTGTCAACGAAATGGACGGATACCTATCCGACCGTCTAAAAATCCGGAACCTGCCCGTCAATAACCCACAGGCCCCAACCGATCCTCCGGGCATCGACAAACTTGCTACTCCTCCGGCCCTCGCCTGCATAAAGACCATCACCGACGAATTTGAAAAAAACCTCACCGATGTCCTCGCCGGACTGTCCGACGACAAGATCAATGGCCCGAGTATCAGAGGGAGCGAAGGAACCGGAGTCATCGGCACAAATCCTACCGACAACCCATACCAGCGATGGTGGAACCAGCCCTGGAAACCGGTCTTCCTCGAATGGTATGCCGAGGTATACCCCAGCACGCTCAAAGGTGACGCCAAGACCCACGAAAACTACTACACCTTCACGACCAAAGATCCTGTCGGCTATATCGCCCCGGAAGAGAGCAATATCCCCCAGTACTTCCACGAAAGCCTCACCGGAACCTCACGGCCGATCAAATCAGCCTCAGTCCGGCGGCTCCACGGCTTCAGCATGGCGCATCCCCTCCTTGAAGACCACACCCGCTACCGTCTCCGCCGCGCCAAGGACCTCGCACAGTCAGAAGGCGCCCCAGAAGCCTACGAGAAGCTCGACAAGAACATCGAAGATCATGCGTGGAACCTGACATCCGTCACCCTTACCGGGGTCAACGAGGCCTTCGCAGGCCGCAAACCCGATGTATCTATCCCCTTGCGCAGTGTCAACGGCAAACCTCTGGCCTATACCCCGCCCACCGACATGGATCAATTCTGCACACCAGATCGCGTCGTCGTCACCGCGCCCGTGCCCCACCTCCCTCTCCAGTCCATCAACCTCGACGGCGAAACCGCCACCAAAACTGATGACAAAGACGCCAACGGCGACCAACGCTTCTCCCCCGTCCGATCAGGGCAGCTCAACATCACGGTCCTCACCGTCCAGGACTCCTTCGGCCGCCAGCTCTTCCTCCTCGACACCCAGCAAACAGGCGAAGACGCTATTCGCAACACCCTCCAAATCTCACCCTCCATGCATGTCATAAAACAAGCCGAGAAAGATACACGCACCTACACCAACATCGAAGGCAACGGCCCGATCAACTCCGCAGCGCTCATCGATCTCCGCCCCCGCCTCCACCAGGGCGCCCGCCTGCGCTACGACTATCTCGTCCCTCGCAATGGTCTCGCCCAGCCCACCCCTCTCAATGAAGTCCCCGACCCCGCCACAGCCAACCCTATTCACGGCTGGCTCATGGTCGCCCGCACCGGCCGCCGTCACGCCCTCATGTGCTATGACCCGCAGGGCACCCCCCTCTTCGACCTCCACTGCCTCAGCTCCGAAAGCCCCGCCACCGCCCGGCCCCTCCCGGGCAGCCCGTACACCGATGTGACCGACCCCAAATTCAGTACAGAGCACTTCACACTGCATGCCTTCATCACCCCCCTCCTCGACAAGAACCCGACCAAGGGCCACCTCGCCTCCTTACTCTCCTCCTTGGAGCAAAGCCTCCCCCACACCGCTCCGCCCGCCGCGGACGGGCCCGACGGCACCAGGCTCGCGCTCTTCATCGGGCGCCCCATCGCGCTCGCCACAGCCCGCCTGAGCCTCGAACTGGACGGCCCTCCGCTGCGCGCCACCGACAAACTCACTGACGCGGCTGGCACACCCTCCGAGAAATACCCCGTCGCCCTTGGCAGTCCCCTCCTTTACACAGACGGATTGCTCGGCTACTTCACCGATACCACTTTCACAACTCTGCACACTCATTACCCCGTAAAAGACCAAAAGACCGCCTACACCACACTCGCCGCCGCCGGAGATGTCAAGCTCACTCCGCAGGACGGCACACGTGACGCCACGGAGTACAAGGACATCACCCTTCTCATCGCCCCCCACAACAGCACTCACGCCACCATCGACATCCTCCCCACCGTCGCCCTTACCCTTCCCCCCCACACACTCGACAACATCCTGACCGCAATCCAGCCCACCATCCCTCTCGGTCCTCTCCTCACCCCTCCCCCGCCCTCCGACGCCCCCGCCCTCGAAATACTCGCACCCGCCCACACCCGCGCCACCACATGGAAGTGGACCGAACCCACCCCCCAGACCGGTATCTGGACCAAAGCCGCCGACATCGCCAACCCCAGCCCCACAAGCCGGACCCTGACCCAATCCGCTGAGGCACACACCGGCTACCTCCAGCTCGCACCCGACCAGGAACCGCAAAGCGAGCGCACCTGAAAGGGCGTGTCAGCGACTCTGCGCCTCCCCTCGTAGTGTGGAGATATCCGCTACGAGGAAGTTCGATGGCAGAGATACGCAAGAGGTACGACGCGGAGTTCCGGGCCGGGGCGGTCTGGATCGTCCGTGAGACCGGCAAGCCGATCGCGCAGGTCGCCCGGGACTTGGGGATCAACGAGGGCACTCTCTCGACGTGGGTCTCGCGGGAGAAGGAGTCATCCCGGGCGGCCTGGACCCCGACGAGCGTGCTGAGCTGCAGCGGCTCCGCAGGGAGAACCACGAGCTGCGGATGGAGCGTGGCGTGCTCAAGCGATCGGTGGTCCTGTGGGTGAAGGAGGCGACGAAGTGACGGTTGCGGACTTCATCGCCTCCCAGAGGACCGACCACCACGCCCCGCATGCCGTCTCGTGCAGGGCCCTTGAGGTCTCCGAGTCCTGGTTCTACAAGTGGCTCGGCCGAGCGCCCACCGCACGTGACGAGCGTCGTGCCGATCTCGCCCTGGCCATCCGGGAGGTTTTCGAGGCCTCGGGCAGCACCTACGGTTCCCCGCGAGTCCATGCCTAGCTGAAGGCGAAGGGCTGGCGGGTGTCGAAGAACACGATCGCCAAGATGATGGCCGGGCTCGGCCTGGCCGGCCGTGTCCGGAAACAGCGGCGGTCGCTGACCCGGCAGGGCAGACGGCTCGTCGCCCCGGACCTGGTCCGGCGCAAGTTCACCGCTCCGGCTCCGGATGTCGCCTGGTGCGGGGACATGACCGAGATCCCCACCGACGAGGGCAAGTTCTACCTATAAGTTACGTGGAATCACGCTGTCAGATGGTCCTGTCGCAGGGGGCGGTATGCCGGTCAGGGTGTGTCCAATCAACGGCTGATCTTGGTTGTTGAGGGTCAGTGGCTGGTGGTGGGGGTGAGGCGTCCTTCGAAGGCAATCTGGAAGGCGTTCAACGGTGCCTTCCAGCGCATCGTCCAGCGGCGTTGGCCCTTGCCGGTCGGGTCCAGGCTCATCAGCGCCATGTAGACGCACTTCAACGCGGCGTTCTCCGAGGGGAAGTGGCCCCGAGTCCGGACGGCCTTGCGGATGCGGGCGTTCACGCTCTCGATCGCGTTCGTCGAGCAGATCACCTTGCGGATCTCGACGTCGAAGGACAGGAAGGGCACCATCTCGGCCCAGGCGTCGGACCACAGCTTGACCACGGCCGGATACTTGGTGCCCCACTTCTCCGAGAACTCCAGGAACCGCTCGGTCGCGGCGGCCTCGCTCGGCGCGGTGTAGACGGGGCAGAGGTCCTTGGCGACCTTGTCCCAGTCCTGCCGGGCCACATAACGGGTGCTGTTGCGGATCAAGTGAACGATGCACGTCTGAATGACAGTTCGAGGCCAGACCGTCTCCACCGCGTCCGGCAGGCCCTTCAAGCCGTCGCAGACCAGCATCAGCACGTCCTCGACGCCGCGGTTGCGGAGCTCGGTGAAGACCTGGAGCCAGTGCTTGGCCCCCTCGCCGCCGTCGCCCGCCCAGATGCCGAGGATCTCGCGGGTGCCCTCGACGGTCACCGCCATAGCAAGGTAGATGGGCCGGTTGGCGACCTAGTGCGTCGTGATTCCGTTGGCGTTACTTGATCTCGTGTGTCTCGTTGCTGCTGGCATGGGGCTCTCCGAGGAACAGGCCGCGGAACTGC
>NZ_JBSFWT010000135.1:0-12643 GCF_053594975.1 Streptomyces sp. NPDC002537 | reverse complement strand
CACCCGCCCCCAACTCGGGGCCCCCCCCCCGGCGGGAAGGGTCAGGCCGCGGGGGGGGCGCCCCCCCGCGGGCCGCCCCCCCGGCCCCCCACGCGGCACCGTCCACGACGCCAGGCACGCCTTCTGCTTTTGAGAGGCCGCTCTCCGGACGGTGGGCCGGTGGGCCGACGGGTGTTCTTCGAGAAGAGAGCATCGCCCGCGAAACGGCTTTGACCTGCAAGAACGCAAGGAGCCACGTCGAGGTGTCCCGACATTCCCGTCCTGATGGTGTCACCTGATCCCCGACGATCTCGTGGGAATCTTGCGACTCGCCGCAATTCTGACGGGCCTCACCTTGCGGCCGGCTGCAAGAAGGGTGCGGGTATCGGGCGAACAGGGGCACGGAGCGAAGGGACACCCATGGTCATCTTTCGGCAGTGTTTGTAGACCTCTAGCGAGGTCTGGCGGGGGCGTCCCGCTCGTAGCATCACGGAGTCCCGCGGTGTCGTCGGGGCACGAGGATCGCGGACCCGGGGCCACCACTGTCATGAAGAACAAGAAGAACCGTCCGGCAGCAGTCGGGAGAAGCCGTCTTTTCAGAATGGTGCTGCTGCCCCAGGACTGGAAGATCTCGACCCGCATGGCGATCGCGCTTCTCCTGCCCATCGCCCTGGCCCTGGCCCTGGCCGTGTCGGAGATCCGGGGCGCGCTCGAACGGGCCGAGCAGATGAGGACCGGCGAGGAGTCCACCAAAACCGTCATCGCGGCGGTGCAGTTGGCGCACGCCCTCGAGAACGAACGGGACTTCGCGGCTCTCACGGGGAAGTCCAAAGTCGATATGACACCGTATCGGGAAGAGACCGACAGGCTGCTCGCCGAGTACCAGGGCCTGGGCACGGTGGGACTGATGAACCAGGGGATGGTCCAGCGGGTCGCCGACACGCAGAAGGGCCTGCAGGGCCTCGCCGAATTGCGGGTCAAGGCGTACACGAAGAACTTCGATTCGGTGGCCACCGACCTGGCGTACGCCAACATGATCACTCCCTTGCTCAGCCTGCCCATGGAGGTCGCGCGCAACGGAGGAAGCAACGCCGCCGACATCTGGGCCCTGAGCTCGCTCTCCATCGGGAAGGCGTCCATCTCGAGCCAGCGGGCCCTGCTGAACGCGGGCTTCTCGCGCGGCCAGGTGAAGAAGACCGAGCAGAAGGAAGCGGCGTCGCACGGCTGGCTCCAGAAGGTGACCTTCCGTGAGTTCCGGACGGCGGCCCAGAAGCAGGACGTCGAGAAGTTCAAGGAGGCCCTCGACGCCTCCTACATATCCGCGATGGTCGGCAGGGCCGGCGCCATCAATCCGCTGGAAATCGACGAGAACATCGTCAAGGACTGGAACACCTCCGCCACGCGGATCATCGACGACCTGCACGAGATCGAGAAGCAGATAGCACTCCGCGTCGCGGACACCGCGGCACACGAGCGGTACACGGCACAGAGAACGGCATGGTGGAACGGCGGACTCGTGGCCTTCGCCCTGCTGCTCACCTTCCTGCTCGCGGTATGGATCGTCCAGGCCACGGTCCGGCAGTTGAGCAGGCTGCGCCGCACCTCGCTGCGGGCGGCACGGCAGGAGCTGCCGGCCCTTGTCACCGCGGTCGCCGACGGCCGTGCCGCCAAGGAGGAACTGCGCCCGGTGCCGTTGGATCTGGGGACGCGCGACGAGATCGGCGATGTGTCCCGGGCTTTCGAGCAGGTCTTCGGGGAAGCGGTCAAGCAGACCGCCGAGCAGGCCGAACTCAGGGCGAGCGTGAACGCCATGCTCGCTTCGATGGCACGCCGCAACCAGGGGCTGGTCTACCGCCAGCTCGAAGTCATCACCGGAATGGAGAGCGAGGAGACGGACCCGGTCGTACTCGAGAAACTGTTCCGCGTCGACCATCTGGCCACCCGGATGCGGCGGCACGGCGAGAACCTGCTCGTCCTCGCGGGGGAACGCCCTGGGCGAGTGCACCAGGAACCCGCGCCGCTGGTCGACATCATCCGGGCGGCCGCCTCGGAAGTGGAGCAGTTCACCAGGATCGAGGTCGTGACGAGCGCCGATGTCTGGGTGAAAGCACAGGTCGTACACGATCTGACCCACCTGCTGGCCGAGTTGATGGACAACGCCACGCAGTACTCGGCCCCGTCCACCCAGGTGGCGGTGACCAGCCGGTCGACGCTGAGCGGCGATGTCCTGATCGAGGTGGAGGACAGCGGCGTGGGAATCGCGGAGGCGACGGTGGAGCGGCTCAACAAGAGCCTCACACGGACCATGGCCGTGGACGCCTCGGCGACGCGCCAGATGGGTCTGTACGTGGTCAGCCGACTCGCCTCCGTCCATGGCGTCAAGGTCCGCCTCGGCTCCATGGGCAGGGGCACCACCGCCTCCGTGGTGCTGCCGTCCTCGTGCGTCGCGGTCTCCCGGCCGATGCCGGACCTCGCGCCCGTCCCCGCACCCGCCCTCGCGCCCGTCCCCGCGCCTGCCCCCAAGCCCGTCCCCGTCTGGTCGCAGCAGGCCCCGGCGGCGGAACCGGAACCGCGCCCCTGGCCTTCCGACGAACCGCGGGAGGAACCACAGGACGAGCCGGAGGCACCCGGCCCCCTTCCCCCCGAAGCGCCACCGGCACCGGGGTTGGGAGGACTCCCACGCCGTACCCCCCTGGCAACACTGCGGGAGCGGAACGCGCCGGTTCCGCCCCAGCCGGAAGAGGAGCCGGGAAGGGACGCCGCCGAGCTCCGCCGCCGTCTGAGCGGCTTCTACACGGGAGCGAACCGCGCCCGACAGGACCACGACGGCAAGGAAGACCGAGCCGATGACTGACGAAGACGGGATCACGAGCACCGTGAGCGGCATCCACACCGACGTGACCTGGCTGATCGACGAATTCACCACCCGCACACCCGGCGTGACCAGCACGATCCTTGTGTCGGCGGACGGCCTGACCCTCGCCGACTCCGGCTGTCTGGCCGGGGCGAACCTCGATCGCCTCGCCGCCGTCGTCTCCGGAATCGTGGTCCTCGCCCGAGGCGCGGTGTCCATCCACGGCCGGGGCCGGATGAACCAGACGCTGGTGGACATGGACGCCGAGGGAGGGTTCCTCTGCATCATGACCGTCTCCGACGGCTCCGCGCTGGGCGTGCTGTGCGGCTCCTCCTGCGACATCGGGCTGGTGGCGTACGAGGCCGCCCGCCTGGTGGACAGGGTGGGGCCGGCCCTCACCCCCCAAGTGCGCGCCGGGCTGCGCCAGATGCTCCTCGACTGAGCACCCGGGCAAGGAGCGGCGGTCGTGGACCCGCACGATCGGACAGACGGAACAACACCTGGTAGTTGGACGTGCATATCTCATACTCCGGTGAGCCGGTACGGCGTCTTCACGCCGCCGCGCTCGCCTTCGCCTCCGTGCTTCTCATCGGCTGCCAGGCTTCCGGCCGGCCGACCGACGCCACAGAGCAGTCCGCGGGTTCCCCGAACCGGCAGGACGCCCCGCTGGCTGGGCTGCTCCCCGACAAGTACCAGCGGACAGGTGTGATCCGCGTGGGGATCAACAGCATTCCCCCGCTGGTCTATCCGGAAGGCGGCAGGACCGTGGGGGTGGAAGTGGACCTCACGGCAGCGCTCGGGAAACTGCTCGGAGTCACCTTCGAGTTCGAGCACGCCGACTTCTCCGAGCTGCTCGACGGGCTCCAGTCCCAGCGCTTCGACCTCGCCATGTCCGGCATCCACGACACGAAGCAGCGCCGCCAGGGAGTGGACGGCACGGGAGCCGATACCGGGCCCGGCGTCGACTTCGTGCGCTACTTCACCGCCGGCACCTCGGTCGTCGTCCACAAGAAACGTGCTCGGAGCATCGCCTCACCCGCTGACGTATGCGGCCGGAGAATCGCCGTCCAGCAGGGGACCACCGTCGAGGAGGTCGCCCTGAAACAGAGCCGGACATGCAAGGCAGCGGGCAAGCCGGACATCGCGATGAACAGGTACGAGACCCACAAGGAAGTACTCGAATCCCTGGAACGGGGCACGACCGATGCCGCGATGATGGACTACCCGAGCGCCGTCTATACCGCCAACCAGGCTCCCGGCAACGGTGCCTTCGAGGTGGCGGGCGGCCAGCTGGACCCGAAACCGTACGGCATCGCCCTGCCCAAGGGTGCCGACAGACTGCGCGAAGCCGTGCAGTCCGCCCTCAAGAGCGTGATCGACAGCGGTGAGTACACCAAGATTCTCAAGAAGTGGCGGGTCACCGACGGCGCGCTCGGGACTCCCGGCGGCTGACCTGTTTGCCCGCCACCGGAGTACGTGCTCGCTCAGGGGGCGAGCCGGAGGTCCGCCAGGGCCACATGACCCCGGTCGGTGCGGTCGAAGTCGATCCGGACCTGCGCGATGTTCTTCGTGTCCACACCCTTGAACTGATCCAGCGGGATGCGGATGTCACTGAGCATGAAGAGCTTCAGGCCCTCCGGGTCCGTGCTGGACCAGGGGGCGTCGACGGCTTGGCCGTACCGCGCGACGGCCACCGAGGCGCTGCGGCCCTTGGTGTCGATCAGGTGCAGGGAGAAGTCCTGTTTCCCTTCCGCGGGGTCGCGGGGATTGCGGGGATTGCGCGGGTCACTGGGGTCGACGGCGGCGCGCAGCCGCACCGTCGGGTAGGCGCTGAAGTCGCGGAACTTCCGCGGTATGTCATTGCGCAGCGTTCCCCCGCGCTTGTCCCACGCGGCCTTCAGCATGGCGGGGCCGCCGCCCAGCACCGGCATGGTGTGACCGTAATGGACGTCGTACGCAGCGTCGTGCCCTCCGTCCAGGCAGCTCGGCCACTTCGACGGGTCCAGTTCCTCCTGGTCGATGTCCTCGAACCGGGGCTGCACACACATCTCGGCGTTCAGCCCGCCGGTCACCCCCACTCCGCCGCCGAGCTGGTTGGCCGCCAGGCTCTGTCGCCCGGAGAACCTGTTGATGTCGCGCCGCTGCGCTTCCGGAGCCTGGTACGTGACCTGGACGTCGCCCGCGGGGGCGTGGACCGGGGCCGCGCCGGTGAGTAGCGCGTCCTGGCTCTTGTCGGCCTTCAGATGCCGTGCGAAGAAGGCGCCGACATAGTGGCCGGCGATCTCGCGCTGCCGGTTCTCGCCGAGCCGGTTCGCCGCCCCGGGCTCGCACCCGGAACCCGGCTTGGCGGCGGCCGCGTCGTCCTTGGCCCCGGGGAGCTGGCTGCTGGGGGACCATGTGGTGTTGAAGAAGTTGTGATTGCCGCCCGGCACGGTGAACACGTACTTCGGCCCGGCGCCGGACAGATGGCGGCTCTTGTCGAAGTGCCGCATCCCGCGTAGATCCTTCAGGTCACCGTCGCAGGTGGACAGCATCACCGCCATGGGCTGTTCGACCGCGGCAGGTTTCCCGAAGGCTCCCGGCGTCATGAGGAAGAGAGCTTTGACGGGCGCTTCGATCTGCTCGATGAAATCCGGGTCTCCGGCCACTGCCCGTGCAATCGCCTCACCGCCCTGGGAATGGCCGAACAGCCCGAATTTTTTCAGGTCGGCGGCACGGGCGAAGGCGCGGCCGCCATCCGGTTTCTGCCACTTGCGCCACAGCGCGAGATGCTGATTGATCATCCTCCCACCGCGCCACTCGGCCATCTCGGCGGCCGTCAGACCGTTGATCCCGATCGACACCACCACATTCCCGCGCGCTGCCAGTTCCCTGCCCAGATAGTCGTAGCCGCGGTGGCTGGGGAGCGGCCGCGCACCCGTCGGACAGGGCCAGGCCACCGATGACTCCCCTCCCGCCGCGCAGGTGTCGTGACCGCCGTGCAGCATGACGATGACGGGAAACTTCTTGCCCGGCGCGCCTTCGGGGTAGTGCGCGACCCCTTGGATCTCGGCCTTGACGTCATCCTCGAAAGCGGTCGGCCCCAGGTCGTAACTGTCCCGTGCGACGGGGTGGCGCTGGTCGGTGCCAGGCCGTCCCGGGACCGGCGCCGTAGGACCTGCCTGGCTCGCCTGGGCCGGTGCGGCGGTGCCGAGGACAGCTGTGACACTCAGGAACGCGAGGACCGACCGGAGTGAGCGCAGACCGGCGACGGACATGAAGGACCTGCCTTTCGAGCACGGGTATGTCGGTTGCCATACGTTGTCGTCGTCACATCACGAGAACCTCATCGGCACTTCATGGCCGCGTAACAGCGGTGCGTCGAGAGGTGGTTGGCCGGCATGGACGCTTTCTCCTGTCAGCGAGAGCGGTGGAGCTGTTACGCGCTCATGAAGTACCGATGCGGTCGTCATGATCTGTGCACGGCAGCCTGCGGAGCATGCGGAAAATCATTCGTTCCCGGGCTGCTCGCCCCGGCGTGCTCGCCTTGCTTCCCGCCGTCTTCATCGTCACCGCCTGCGGCGGCAGCGCCACCTCCGACGACGGTGTGGCCACTGCGCAGTCCTCCCCGGCCAAGGGCGGCGACAAGGACCGGCCCGGCACGGGCGTCGATCAGGCGACACAGAAGAAGTTGGAGGACGCATACCTTTCCTGCATGCGCAAGAACGGGATCAACCTGCCCGACATCAAGCCCGGTCAGGGGCTGGAAAAGCCGAGTGCGGATTCCGGGTATTACGATTCCAACGGCGAGAACGGCGTCTCTGAGCTGGGCCGCAAGGCCAACAAGGCGTGCGAGCCCGATCGGGTCAAGTGGGCCGAGGCGAACGACAAGCTCGCTGCCGACCCGAAGGCGCAGGCCGAGAGCAAGAAGAATTTCCAGGAGTACGCCGACTGCCTGCGCAGCAAGGGTGTCAAGGTCAACGACCCCAAGGACGGCGGCGCGCTGTTCGACGACCCGGGCAAGTCGCTGGAAGACCCCAAGTTCAAGGCCGCCGATCCGGTCTGCCGCCAGAAGGCGTACGGCAATGACGGGGCGCAGGAATGACCAGACCTCCGCGCAAGGCGGTGCTGGGCGTGGCATCGGCGATGCTGGTGCTGGCCGCCGGGGGCGGTGTCTATGCCGTGTACGGCACCGGCGGAGACGGGAAACCTGTGGTGAACAACGCCTCGGTGACCACCGCGAAGGTGACGAGGTCCGATCTCGTCACCAGCACGTCGTTCTCCGGAACCCTCACCTACGCCTCGCAGCGCGATCTCAAGGCCGGCGCCGCGGGCACCGTCACCGCGCGGCCGCCGAAGGCCGGTGACACGATCCGCCGTAATCAGCCGCTGTACGAGGTGGACCGGGTGCCGGTGGTGCTCTTCTACGGCGAGGTGCCGATGTACCGGGAGCTGAAGAAGGGCGTGGACGGCATCGACGTCGTCCAGCTCACCGAGAACCTGCGGGCGCTGGGCTACGACGGCGTCTCCGGAGCGGGCAAGTTCGACGCCGGCACAGAGGCCGCCGTCAAGCGCTGGCAGAAACGACTGGGCGTCGAGCAGACCGGAGCGGTGAAGCCGGAGCACCTGGTCTTCCTGCCCGGTCAGGTTCGTGTGGCCGACGCCAAGGCGCAGTCCGGTGACAAGATCGAGGCCAATGCCCCGGTGCTCACCCTGAGCTCGGACAAGCGGGTCGTCACCGCGCAGGTCGAGGACACGATGCGCGCCAAGCTGAAGCAGGGCTCGGCGGTGAAGGTCTCCGTCCCCGGTGCCGGCGAGAAGCCGGGCCGGATCACCAGGATCACGCTGGCCGCGGCCGAGAGCGGTACCGACACTCCGTCCGGAGCGGCGCCCGCGGGAAAGCCCAAGGCCACGGTCGAGATCACCCTCGACGGCACGGTCGGGGCGTCGGTGCAGGACCGGCTGCCGGTCACGGTGGCCTTCGCCGACCAGGTGACCAAGGACGCGCTGACCGTGCCGGTCGAAGCACTGGTGGCGCTGCGCGAAGGCGGGTACGGCGTGCAGGTCGTCACCGGCTCGGCCAAGAAGACGGTGCAGGTCACGCCCGGTACCTACGCCGACGGCAAGGTCGAGCTCACGGGCTCCGACCTGACCGAGGGCACCCTGGTGGAGGTGCCCTCGACATGACCCGCGAACCGGTCATCAGCCTGTCCGACGTGGTGAAGTCCTACGGCGGCCTCACCGTCCTGCACGGAGTGGATCTCCAGGTGCGGCATGGTGAGCTGGCGGCTGTCGTCGGCCCCTCGGGATCGGGAAAGTCCACCCTGCTCAACCTGATCGGCACCCTGGACCGCGCCACCTCCGGCACGATCCGGGTGGCCGGGCAGGACGTGGGGGTACTCGACGACCAGCAGCTGTCCGCACTCCGTGCCCGGCACCTGGGCTTCATCTTCCAGCAGTACCACCTGGCACCGGGGCGCAGCGCCCTCGACAACGTCGCCGACGGCATGCTCTATGCCGGACTCCCGCAGCGTGAGCGCCGGAAGCGGGCCGCGGCCGCACTGGAACGCGTCGGGCTCGGCCACCGTGCCCGGCATCGGCCGTACGAACTGTCCGGCGGCGAGAAGCAGCGGGTGGCGGTGGCCAGAGCGGTGGTCGGCGAGCCCGATCTGATCCTGGCCGACGAGCCCACCGGCGCGCTGGACACCAGGTCCGGGGAGTCCGTGATGGGCATCCTGCGCGACCTGAACGCCGACGGGGCCACCATCGTGATCATCACGCACGACCAGGAGATCGCGGCCTCGCTGCCCCGTCAAGTACGGGTCCGCGACGGTGAGATCGTCGACGACCGCGGACCGGTGATCGCGGCGTGAGCGACGTTTCGCTGCACCCTGCCCGGCTCAGCCCGCGTGACGTCCTGCGGGTCGGCGCGGTCGGGCTGCGTACCCGCCCGGTGCGTGTCTTCCTGTCCGCGTTGGGCATCGCGATCGGCATCGCCACCATGGTGGCCGTCGTCGGTATCTCCACCTCCAGCAAGGCCGACCTGATGGCCAAACTCGACCGCCTCGGCACCGACATGCTCACCGTCGAGGCGGGCGCGCCCCTGAACGGCGGGGACGGGGCACCGAAGCTGCCCAAGGAGGCGGCGGCGATGGTGGCCAGGATCGGCCCCGTGCACAAGGTCAGTGCGATCGCGCTGCTCAAGGACACCACGATCCGCCGGAACGAGCTGGTCCCGGCCGAACGCAACGGCGGGATCAATGTGATGGCGGCCGACCCGGACCTCCTGGACGCGGTCAGCGGCGGCATGGCACGCGGCCGCTGGTTCACCTCCGCCACCGCCGCCTACCCCACGGTCGTCCTGGGCGCGTCGGCCGCGACGCGGCTGGGTGCCTCGCCCGGCGAACTGGTCCGGATCGGCGAGGACCGTTTCACGGTCATCGGGGTGATGCGGCCTCTCGAACTCGCCGTGGACCTCGACACGGCGGCCCTCGTCGGCTGGGAGGCGGCGGAGAAACGCCTGGGTTTCGACGGGCATCCGACCCGGCTCTACGAACGCTCCGACGACGGGGCCGTCGCCTCGGTCCGCGCCGTCCTCACTCGCACGGTCAACCCTCAGGCACCCGAAACCGTCCAGGTCAGCCGCCCTTCCGACGCCCTCACGGCGAAGGAGGCCGCGTCCGGCTCCCTGACGGGCCTCATGCTGGGTCTGGGCGCGGTGGCGCTGCTCGTCGGCGGGGTCGGGGTCGCCAACACCATGGTCATCTCGGTACTCGAACGCCGCCAGGAGATCGGCCTCCGCCGCTCCATGGGGGCGACCCGTGGCCAGATCCGCATCCAGTTCCTCACCGAGGCCCTGCTGCTGTCCGGGCTGGGCGGGGCGGCCGGCGCCCTGCTCGGCGCCCTCGCCACGTTCGGTTTCGCGGCCGTCCAGGGCTGGCCGGCGGTGGTACCCGCCTGGGCGCTCGGAGGGGGACTCGGTGCCACGGTCGTCATCGGCATGGTCGCCGGTCTCTACCCGGCCGTCCAAGCCTCGAGGCTCTCACCGACCGAGGCGCTCGGCTCAAGCTGACGGGCCCGGCGCGGTGGGATAGCCGGCGCAGCGGTGCGGACCACTGCGCCGGCCACCGCCGCTGAGCGTCACCTCGATCTGGGCGATGTCTCCCCGCCGTACGGCCTCCGTGCTCCAGACGGTGCACACCAGTTGCCCCGCAGCGAGTTTCTCCAACCCGGACACGTCAAGGGGCAACTCCAGGGTGAGCGGCCCCTCGTCCCCTCCTCGTACGACCACCTCCGACAGCCGGCCCGCCGGCACCTCGGGCAACGCCGTGTCCAGGTTGGTGGCACGTACGAGCTCGTCCGGCCCGGCGAGCAGCAACTGCACCGCCCGCTCGGAGGAGGGCTCCGAGGGCTGCTTCGCGTACTCCGCCCCCACAGAGGCACGCAGCCGACCGTCGTGGGTGACCCAGTACAGCCGGGGGATCGCTGTCACTTCCGCCGGCGTACCGTCGAACTTGTCGGGCCCGGCCGCACCGATCCCGCAGCCGGTCGCCAGCAGGCCGCTCACCAGCGGAATCCAGAGTTTCCTCACGTTCCTGCCTCTTCGTCGTTCCGCTCCGCGCCCCGGGAAGGCAGTCGCACCGTGAAGACCGCACCGCCCTCCGGCCGGTTCGCGGCCGTCAGTTCGCCGCCGTGCAGCAGGACGTTCTCCCGCGTGATGGCGAGCCCCAGCCCGCTCCCCTCGGACCTCGACCGCGCGGTGTCCGCCTTGTAGAAGCGGTCGAAGAGATGCGGCAGCGCGTCCCCGGGAATGCCGGGCCCGCTGTCGGCGACCTCGATCACCACATCCTCCGCCTCGGACCGCACCGTCACCGTCACCGGTTCACCGCCGTGCCGCAGAGCGTTGCCCACCAGGTTGGCCGTGATCACATCCAGGCGGCGAGGATCCAGCCTGGCTCGTACCCCCTCCGGGAAACAGGTGCGTACATGCTCCTGCCAGCCCCTGGACTGCACCGTGGCAGTGATCTGCCGGGCCACGTCCAGTTCCTGGCACCGCAACTCGGCGGCCCCCGCGTCGAAGCGGGAGATCTCCATCAGATCCGCGACCAGCCGCACCAGCCGTCGCGTCTCCGACCCCACCAGCCCGGCGGCCGTCGCGGCATCGCCCTGCATCCTGGGGGCCTCCTCTTCCAGGACGTCCGTCACCGCGGTCATGACCGACAGCGGGGTACGCAGCTCGTGCGAGACATCGGCGGCGAACCGCCGCGCCTTGGCCTCCATGCTCCGCAGTTCCCCGACAGTGGACTCCAGCTCCCGTGCCGATTTGTTGAACGTGCCCGCGAGATCGGCCAGTTCGTCCTTCCCCTTCACGGTCACCCGGGTATCCAGCCTCCCCTCGGCGAGATCCCGGGCCGCCCGCCCCAGCTCCCGCACCGGCCGCAGCACCCGGCGCGCCGACAGCAGCGCGAGCAGGATCGCCGCCAGCGCCACCGGCAGCGCGCCGTTACGGGCCGCGTCCAGGACGGCCGTCGTGTCCTCCTGCTCGGTACGCAGCGACGCCGTCAGATACACCTCGACCGGTGCGGAGGCTTTCACGCCCGCGGGCTGCTTCACCCTCAGAGGCGCACCCACCACCAGCCAGGGGACACCGTCATCGACCACCCGTTGCCAGGCATAGCCGTTCTGACCACGCACTCGGCCGCGCAACTCATCCGGGACCGGCACCTTGGACGCCGACGCGTCACCCGCCATGTGCGTCGAGCTCTGGACGACCCGCACGCCCGCCTGCCGGGTACGGGGGACGAGTCGATCCATGAAACGGGCCAGATCGGCCTCATTGGCGGGCCAGGACAGAGCGGGAGCGGCCATCTGGTCGCGGAAGTCGCCGGTGAGCGCGGACTGCGACCGGTCCAGGATGCTGCCGCGCGCCTGCCGGTAGGTGAGGACAGCCGTCGCGACCGTACTGAACGCCGCCAGCAGCACGAAAGCGGTCATCAACCGGGCCCGCAACCCCCACGGCCTTCCCCAACGGGCGGTCACAGTGGCCCGAAGCGATA
The DNA here is from genome assembly GCF_053594975.1 of Streptomyces sp. NPDC002537. Taxonomy (NCBI): domain Bacteria; kingdom Bacillati; phylum Actinomycetota; class Actinomycetes; order Kitasatosporales; family Streptomycetaceae; genus Streptomyces; species Streptomyces sp. NPDC002537. Next base: position 775 of record NZ_JBSFWT010000135.1, on the reverse strand, counting down.
GCCGAAGCCGCGGACGGTCTGCACATAACGCGGCGCGCCCGGCACGTCCTCGATCTTGAGCCGCAGGCGTTGGACGGCCGCGTCGACCAGACGGTGTTCACAGACCCGGTCGTAGCCCCAGACCGCCTCGAGCAGCTCCTCCCGGCCGAAGACCCGGCCGGGGGCCGCACTGAGCGTCAGCAGCAGCCGTAGCTCGGTCGGCGGCAGTGCCATCACCACGCCGTTCTTGCTGACCGTCAGCGACGCACGGTCGATGACCACATCACCGTGTTGCTCACTGCGCTCGCGGGGCATCGGGTCACTGCGCCGCAGGACCGCGCTGATGCGTGCCGACAGCACACGTGGCTGTACGGGCTTGACGACGTAGTCGTCGGCACCCGCCTCGAGACCGGCGACCACATCGATGTCGTCACCGCGCGCGGTCAGCATCAGCAGGGGCACGGGCCCGGCCGCCCTGATCCGGCGGCACACCTCGAAGCCGTCCATCCCGGGCAGCATCAGATCGAGCACGACGACGTCGACGCCGCCCGCGCCGAGGCGCCGCAGCCCCTCCTCACCGGTACCGCAGGCGGCCACCTCGTGCCCCATCCGGCGCAGAGCCATCTCCAGGCCGATACGCAGGGCGGGATCGTCTTCGATCAGGAGCACATGAGACATGGAGACATTATGGATATGCCCCAAAGGTGACGCGTACGGTCAGGCCGCCGTCCGGGTTGGCCTCGGCGTCGACCTCGGCCTGGTGGGCGCGGGCGATGGAGGTGACGATGGACAGCCC
>NZ_JBSFWT010000134.1:0-12827 GCF_053594975.1 Streptomyces sp. NPDC002537 | reverse complement strand
GACACAACCGGCCGGCGGTTCTAAACACCGCCGGCGGGGTTTTTGCCCCCGCGGCCGCAGGCCGCCCCCGCCGCAGGCGGCAGACGACCCGCACCCAGGGAGCGCCGATCAATGAGGCGCACCCCGCCACCCGGCCACCGGCAACGCGAACTTCGCCACCAACCGGTCCGTGAACAACGCGTGATGCAGCCGGGCCAGCCGTACGGGAACCGCCCCCCGCCGCACCTCCACCCGTGCCCCGGCGGGCAGTTCGACGGTGCGGCGGCCGTCGCACCACAGCACCCCGTTCGGCGTCTGCGGCTGCACCTCCACCGCCAGCACCGAGTCCGGCGCCGTCACCAGCGGCTTGGCGAAGAGGGCGTGCGCGCTGATGGGGACCATCAGCAGCGCCTCGACCTCGGGCCAGACCACGGGGCCGCCCGCCGAGAAGGCGTAGGCCGTGGAGCCGGTCGGGGTCGCGCAGACCACGCCGTCGCAGCCGAAGCGGGACACGGGGCGCCCGTCGACCTCGATGACGACCTCCAGCAGCCGCTCCCGCGCGGCCTTCTCCACCGACGCCTCGTTCAGCGCCCAGTCGGTGTGCACGATGTGCCCGTCGGTGCGGACGAGGACATCGAGGGTCATCCGCTCCTCGACCTCGTAGGCGCGGGTCACCACCCGGTCCACGACCTTGTCGAGGTCGTCGCGCTCCGCCTCGGCGAGGAAACCGACCCGCCCGAGGTTGACGCCCAGCATCGGCACCCCGGAGCGCCGCGCGAACTCGGCGCCGCGCAGCAGCGTGCCGTCGCCGCCGAGCACGATCAGCAGTTCACAGCCGTCCAGTACGTCCGGCCGCTCCGGTCCCGCCTCGACGAGTTCGACGGAGGCGGGCAGCGGCAGGTCGGCCGCCTCCTCCGCCAGCACCCGCACGCCGATGCCGCAGCGCAGCAGGCCCTGCACCACGAGTTCGGCGCTGCGGATGGCCGCGGGGCGGCCGGTGTGGGCGAGCAGGAAGACGGTCCGCCCGCCTTCCTCGGCGCTCGCCGAGGTCTGTGCCGATGCTGCCGATGTCGCTGATGCTGCCGATGTTGCTGATGGTGCTTCTGAAGTGGTCAACGGGGCCCCTCCGCCACTGCACGGTCAACGTCCGCCGGATCCAGTGCAGGCGCTCCGGCGCGCAGCCACAGAAAGTACTCGACGTTGCCGGAGGGACCCGGCAGCGGGCTCGCCGTCACGCCCAGCACGCCGAGCCCCAGCTCGGCCGCCCGGTCCGCGACGGTGCGGACGGCTTCGGCCCGCAGCTGGGTGCTGCGCACCACACCGCCGCTGCCGAGCCGTTCCTTGCCGACCTCGAACTGCGGCTTGACCATGAGGACGAGGTCGGCGTCGGGGGCGGCGCAGCGGACCAGCGCGGGCAGCACCAGGCCGAGGGGGATGAAGGACAGGTCGCCGACGACGATGTCGACCGGCCGGTCGTCGATCTGGTCGAGCGTCAGCTCCCGGACGTTGGTGCGGTCCTTGACGGTGACCCGCTCGTCGCTCTGGAGGGACCAGGCGAGCTGTCCGTAGCCGACGTCGACGGCGACGACGTGGGCGGCGCCCGCGCGGAGCAGGACGTCGGTGAAGCCGCCGGTGGAGGCGCCCGCGTCGAGCGCGCGGCGGCCCTCGACCTGCAGCCCGCGGGGCACGAAGGCGGCGAGGGCGCCGGCGAGCTTGTGGCCGCCGCGGGAGACGTAGTCCGGGTCGTTCTCGTCGGTGGTGACGACGACGGCGGCGCTGATCTCGACCTGGGTCGCCGCCTTCGTCGCGACGGCGCCGCCGACCGTCACCCGGCCCGCCGCGATCAGCTGGCTCGCGTGCTCGCGGGAGCGGGCGAGTTTCCGGCGCACCAGCTCGGCGTCGAGTCGGCTGCGGCGCGGGCGGGTCACTGCCACGGGTGGTTCAGCTCCTGTTGTCGTACGAGGCGGGGGACCCCGAGGGCACGGGGACCCCGGACGGGCCGGGGCCGCGGTCGAGCGCGGCGAGCGCGTCGCGGAGGCCCCGGTGTACATCCTCGTACACCTCCAGGTGGCCGCTCGCGTCGAGGTGGTCGGCGTCGGCCAGCCGGGCGAGCGCGGCGTCCACCGCGGGGTCGCCGGTGGGGGTCCGGTCGACGCCCAGGGGCTGCGGCCCGGCCGCCCGCTCGTCCTCGGGCGCGCCGGTCGTCGGATCGGTCATGGCCCCGACGCTACCCCGTCCAGGCGCCTTCGCGGCGTACGCGATCCGCTGGGGTACCGTCCATCCCCATGGCGACCATCGAGGAGTGCCGTGCCGCACTCGACCGGCTGGCGGAGAACCTCGCGGGGGCCCGTGGCGACCTGCGGGAGGCCGCCGCACCCGACCGTTCGCTCAGCTGCCACATCACCGACCTCGACGTCACCTTCACCGGCCATCTGGCGGGCGGCCACATCCAGGACGTGGAGACCGCTCCCGGCACCCCGGAGCGGCGCGCGGAGATCGCGCTGACGATGTCCGGCGACGACCTCGTGGCCCTGGTGGACGGGCGGCTGAGCTTCGCGAAGGCGTGGGCCGGGGGCCGGGTCCGGGTGCAGGCTAGCCTGCGGGACGTGCTGCGGCTGCGGTCGCTGCTGTAGCGGCCGCGGGCGTCCTGCGCTGCCGGGCGGCCGGGACGACCAGCGGGGTGCCGGTCTCGGGGTCGTCGATGACCTGGCACCGGATGTCGAAGACCCGCTCGACCAGGCCGGCGGTGACGATCTCCCGCGGGTCGCCCTGGGCGATGACCTTCCCGTCGCGCAGCACGATCAGGTGGGTGGCGTAGCGGGTGGCGTGGTTGAGGTCGTGCAGGACGGCGACGAGGGTGCGGCCCTGCTCCTCGTGCAGCTCGGCGCACAGGTCGAGGACGTCGATCTGGTGCTGGATGTCGAGATAGGTGGTCGGCTCGTCCAGGAGGAGCAGCGGGGTCTGCTGGGCGAGGGCCATGGCGATCCAGACGCGCTGGCGCTGGCCGCCGGACAACTCGTCGACGTGCCGGTCGGCGAGCGCCTCGACGCCGGTCGAGGCCATGGACTCCTGGACGATCCGCTCGTCCTCGCGCGACCACTGCCGCAGCAGCCCCTGGTGGGGGTAGCGGCCGCGGGCGACGAGGTCGGCGACGGTGATGCCGTCCGGGGCGATGGAGGACTGCGGAAGCAGTCCGAGCGTGCGGGCGACGTGCTTGGCCGGGTACGAGTCGATGGCCGCGCCGTCGAGGAGCACGGTTCCGGCGGCCGGCTTGAGCATGCGGGACAGCGCGCGCAGGAGGGTGGACTTGCCGCAGCCGTTGGGGCCGACGATCACCGTGAAGGAGTTGTCGGGGATGGCGACCGAGAGGTTCTCCGCGATGACCCGCTGGTCGTAGGAGAGCGTGACGTTCTCGGCCGACAGGCGGCTCGTCGGCTTCCGCTCCGCGGCCGCGCGGGGCGCCGGGGCCTGCTGTGCCGTCCGCGGCGCGGTGGCTTCGCGTACGTCGCTCACGGTGGTCTCTCCTTGTGTGTTCGTCAGGTCCTGCAGCGTCATATCCGGCCCGCCTTGCGCTCGGTGAACAGCAGCCACAGCAGATAGCAGCCGCCGAGCATGCCGGTGACCGCGCCGACGGGCAGCTGGTCGGCGCCGAAGAGCCGTTGCGAGGCCCAGTCGGCGGTGATCAGCAGGACGGCGCCCATGCAGGCGGAGGCGGGCAGGTTGGGGCCGGGCGCGCGGGTGAGCCGGCGGGCGAGCTGGGGTGCGGCGAGGGCGATGAAGCCGATGGGTCCGGCGGCGGCGGTCGCGACGCCGGTCAGCAGGACGGCGGCGCCCATGGCCACGATCCGTACGCGTTCGGCGCGCACGCCCAGCGCGTAGGCCGCGTCGTCGCCCATCTCCATCATCCGCAGGGCCCGGCCCTGGCCGACGACGAGCGGGAAGAGCACGGCGGCCACGCACAGCAGCGGCCATACCTGGCCCCAGTCGCGGCCGTTGAGGGAGCCGACCATCCAGAGCATGCCGCGCGTGGCGTCGGTGAGGTCGGCGCGGGTCATCAGGTAGTCGCGGACGCCGCTGAGGACGGCGGCCGCGCCGATGCCCACGAGGACGAGGCGGTAGCCGTGGACGCCCTTCTTCCAGGCGAGCAGGTACACGGCGACGCCCGTGGCGATGCCGCCGACGACGGCTCCGGCCGCGACGGCGAAGGGGTCCCCGTGGAAGAGGACGATGACGACGAGCGCCCCGGCCGCCGAGCCCTGGCCGAAACCGATCACGTCCGGGCTGCCCAGCGGGTTGCGGGAGACCGACTGGAAGACCGCGCCCGCCAGGCCCAGGGAGGCGCCGACGAGCAGCCCGACCAGGACGCGCGGCAGCCGCAGGTCCTGGACGATGAACTCCTGGGCGGGCGTGCCGTTTCCGGCGAGGGTGCCGATGACCTCGCCGGGCGACATCGGGTAGTCGCCGGTGCCGATGAGGGCGACGGCGGCGGCCGCGGCGGCGGCCAGCAGCAGCAGGACGACGAGGACGGCGCGGGGGCTCACGCGCAGCGAGAGCCCGCCGCGGGTGCGGATCACCCTGAGCCGGGTGCTGGTCCTCGGGGACGACAGGGCACTCACTGCTGGACCACCTTCCGGCGGCGTACGAGGTAGATGAAGACGGGCCCGCCGATGAGCACGGTGACGATGCCGACCTGGAGCTCGCCGGGCCGGGTGACGACCCGTCCGATCACGTCCGCGCCGAGCAGCAGCACGGGCGACAGGACGGCCGAATAGGGCAGGATCCAGCGGAGGTCGGGGCCGGTGAGGGCGCGCACCAGGTGCGGGATGATCAGGCCGACGAAGACGATCGGCCCGCAGGCGGCGGTCGCCGCGCCGCACAGCAGGGTGATGACGACCATCGCGAGGACGCGGGTGAGCGTGGGCCGGGAGCCTAGCGCGAGCGCCTGGTCGTCGCCGAGTGCCATGGCGTTGAGCGGCCGGGCGAGCGCCAGGCAGAGCAGGACGCCGAGGCCGATGAAGGGCGCGATCCGCCAGACGGTGTCCATGGTCGCGGAGGCGAGCGAGCCGACGACCCAGAAGCGCATCCGGTCCATCGCCGCCGCGTCCCGCAACTGGACCGAGTACACATAGCCGTAGAGGGCGTACGTCACGGCCGTGCCCGCGAGCGCGAGGCGCACCGGTGTCGCGTTGCGGCTGCCGCCGAGGAAGTGGACGGCCACGGAGACGACGGCCGCGCCCAGGAAGGCGAACCACATGTAGCCGCTGATGGTGCCGATGCCCAGGAAACTGATGGCGGAGACGACGGCCGCCGCGGCACCGGCGTTGACGCCGAGGATGCCGGGCTCGGCGAGCGGGTTGCGGGTGAGCGCCTGCATCACGGCGCCGGAGAGCCCGAGCGCGGCGCCGACGAGGATGCCCAGCAGCGTCCTGGGCAGGCGCACGTCGCGCACGACGACGGCGTCGCTCCCGGACGCGGAATGGGCCAGCGCGTTCCAGACCTGTTCGAGGGGGATCTGTTTGGCGCCGATGGCGACGCTCGCCACGGCGACCAGGAGCAGTACTCCGAGCGCGGCGAACAGACCTGCCGCACGGGCCGCGTTCCGGCCGGGCGGCACGGATCGCGGCGGTGCCGCTGGGGATTCGAGGTGACTGTCGACCAACACCAGGTTAGGTTAGCCTACCCTGACGTTGTCCCGATGTTGTTGCCCCTTCGAGAGTTCCGAGAGAAGCGCTTCCCATGAACACCCCCCGCATTCCAGGTTTCAGCTCCCTGTCCCGCCGTGGCCTCCTGACGGCGGGTGGCGCGCTCGGCGCCGGCGCCCTCCTCACCGCCTGCGGGGGCGGCAAGTCCTCGGGCGGCGACTCGGGATCGGACTCCGGCTCCGGACCCTGGACCTTCAAGGACGACCGCGGCGAGACCGCCAAGGCGAGCAAGACCCCCAAGAAGGTCGTCGCGTTCACCGGCAGCGCGGCCGCCCTGCACGACTTCGGCTTCGACTGCGCCGCCGTCTTCGGCCCCACCAAGCTCAAGGACGGCAAGCCCGACCCGCAGGCCGGCGACCTGGACGTCGACAAGGTGACGATCCTCGGCAACGCCTGGGGCGAGTTCAACGTCGAGAAGTACGCGGCCATGGGTCCCGAGCTGATCGTCACCAACATGTACCAGGGCCAGGAGCTCTGGTACGTGCCGGACGACAGCAAGAAGAAGATCCTCGGCCTGGCCCCCGGCGTCGGCATCACCACCGCGAAGACCTCGCTCACCACGGTCATCGGCCGCTACGCCGAGCTCGCCGAGTCGCTGGGCGCCGACCTTCAGGCGAAGCAGGTCACGGACGCCAAGGCGCGCTTCGAGAAGGCCTCCGAGACCCTCCGCAAGGCCGCCCGTGACAACAAGGGCCTCAAGGTCCTCGCCGCCTCCGGTTCCGCCGACATGTTCTACGTCTCCGACCCCTCGGTCTACGCCGACCTCACCTACTTCAAGCAGCTCGGCGTCGACATCGTCGTCCCGGACAAGGTCACCGGCGGCTTCTTCGAGAGCCTCAGCTGGGAGAACGCCGGCAAGTACCAGGCCGACCTGATCCTGCTCGACGACCGCACCGTCGCCATGCAGCCCAAGGACCTGGCCGCCAAGCCGACTTGGGCCGGGCTGCCCGCCGTCAAGGCCGGGCAGATCACCCCCTGGCTCAGCGAACCGCGCTTCTCCTACGCCGGTTGCGCCCCGCTCGTCGAGCGCCTCGCCGAGGCCGTCTCGAAGGCCAAGAAGGTCAGCTGATCCGCTGCCCCTGCCGGCGCCCCCGCCGACGCTCCCGCCAGCCGAAAGGACGCCTTTCCGCATGACCAGCTCCACCACCGCACCGAGCTCGCCGTTCCGCTTCTTCGACCTGCACGTCGTGCGCACGGCCCGGATCAGCCCCGCCATGGTCCGCGTCACCTTCGGGGCCGCGGACCTCGCCGAGCTCACGAGCGGCGGCCGCGACCAGCGCTTCAAGGTGTTCCTGCCGCAGCCCCGCCAGGACGCGCCCGTCATGCCCGAGGTCCTCGACGAGGGCTGGTTCGCGCACTGGCGCTCCCAGGACCCGGCGGTCCGTTCCGTCATGCGCACGTACACCATCCGCGACCTGCGCACGGACCCGGCCGAGCTGGACGTCGACTTCGCCGTGCACGGCGACGCGCACCACGGCGGCCCCGCCACCACCTGGGCGCAGGCCGCGAAGCCCGGTGACCGCGTCGCCGCGCTCGCGCCCGTCGTCGCGGACAACGGCGGCGTCGACTTCCAGCCGCCCGCGGACACCGACTGGTCGCTCGTCACCGCGGACGAGACGGCGCTGCCCGCCGTCGCCGGCATCCTCGCCTGGCTGCCCGCCGGGGCCAGGGCGAAGGTCTGGATCGAGGTGCCGCACGCGGACGACGTCCAGGACCTGCCGACGGCCGCCGACGTGGACATCACCTGGCTCGTACGCGGATCCGCGAACGCCACGTCGATCGTCGACGCCGTGCGCGCGGCGGAGCTGCCCACCGGCACCCCGTACGCGTGGATCGCGGGCGAGGCCGGCGCGGTCCGCACGCTCCGCCGCCACCTGGTCAACGACCGCGGCTTCGACCGCCGCGCGGTGGAGTTCACGGGCTACTGGCGCCGGGGCGCCACGGAGGAGGACCTCCTCACGGAATGGGAACAGGGGAAGACGGAGCCGACGGACTGACGGGTCCGGCTAGTCGCAGTTCCTCGCGCCCCGAAAGGGGCGCGGGGAACTGCGCGACCAGCCCCCACCGGCCCGCGGCCGGGAAACAACCGTCAAAGCCCCAGCAGGGCAACCGCCTTCCCGCCGTCCAGAACACCCGTACCGGACCCCGCCGCCGCCCACGCGGCCCCGCACAGCGCCCGCAGCCCGTCGACCGGCTCGCCCGAACCCGCCAGCGAAAGCTCGTCACCGGCGACGGACGCCGTCCACCCGCCGCACCGGAAGCCGCCGTCGACGGGGTCGACGGACGGCTGGGCCTCCAGCAGCCCCCGCAGGTCCCGCGCCACATACGTCGGCCGGTGCTCCGGCGCCGCGGCGAGCAGCTCGGCCGCCGTGGTCACCCCCGTCAGCACGAGCAGCGAATCCACACCCCCCGCGTACGCACCCTCGATGTCCGTGTCGAGCCGGTCGCCGACCACCAACGGCCGCTTCGCGCCCGTCCGCAGCACCGTCTCCCGGTGCATCGGCGGCAACGGCTTCCCCGCCACCTGAGGCTCGGCACCCGTCGCCATGCGTACGACCCGCACCGCCGAACCGTTGCCCGGCGCGATGCCCCGGGCACTCGGAATCGTCAGATCCGTGTTGGACGCGTACCACGGCACACCGCGTGCCACCGCGTACGACGCCTCCATCAGCCGCGACCACGGCATGTCCGGCCCGCCATACCCCTGCGCCACCGCCGCCGGATCGTCGTCCGCCGACTCCACCGGCACCAGCCCGCGCTCCTCCAGCGCGACCCGCAGCCCCTCCGCGCCGATCAGCAACACCCGTGAACCCGCCGGGATCTGATCGGCGATCAGCCGCGCCACCGCCTGCGCCGAGGTGATCACATCGGCGGGCTCGGCGGGCACACCGAGCTCCGTCAGGTGCGCCGCGACCGTCTCCGGGGTACGAGCCGCGTTGTTCGTCACATAGGCGAGGTGCATCCCGCCCTCCCGCGCCGTCCCCAACGACTCGACGGCATGCGCGATGGCCTCGCCACCCGCGTAGACCACGCCGTCGAGGTCCAGCAGCGCCGTGTCGTAGGCTGCGCTGAGCCGCTGCCCACTGCCTTCGGGCCGGATCCGGACGGTCTGGTTCATCGTGACTCGCTCCTTGTGCTGTACGTCTCTTCCCCGATCATTGCTCATCCGGCCGTGAGACATAACATTTCCCAATGAGCACTCCAGGCCGAACAGGGGATACGGGGCAGGGTCTCGAACTCGTGCCGTTCCGAGGGCTGCGCTATGTCCCGGAACGGGTCGGCAGCCTCTCCGCCGTCACGTCGCCGCCGTACGACGTGGTGGTACGGCCGGACGGGCTGCGCCACCTGGAGACCGCGGACCCGCACAACATCGTCCGGCTGATCCTCCCCCAGGCCGCCACGGCCGCGGACCGGCACCGGCAGGCCGCCGAGACGCTGCGCCGCTGGCAGGACGAGCGCATCCTCGCGCCCGACCCCGAGCCCGCGCTCTACGTCTACGAGCAGCAGGGCGACGGCATCCTGCAGCGCGGCCTGATCGGGGCACTGCGCCTCAGCCCCCGCGAGGAGGGCGTCGTCCTTCCCCACGAGGACGTGATGCCGCACATCATCGAGGACCGGGCGGCCCTGATGCGCGGCACGGGCGCCAACCTGGAGCCGCTGCTCTTCTCCTACCGCGGCACCGAGGGCACCGGCGGCGCGGCGGACGTCATCGACCGGGTCATCCGCTCCGCGCCCCTGCTGTCCACCACCACCGACGACGGCTACGCCCACCGCCTGTGGTCCATCACTGACCCGGCCGATCTGGGCACCGTCGGCGCCGACCTCTCCCGGCAGCGGGCCCTGATCGCCGACGGCCACCACCGCTGGGCGACGTACCTCCGGCTGCGCGCCGAGCAACCCGCCGCCGGGCCCTGGGACTTCGGCCTCGTCCTCCTCGTCGACACCGCCCGCTACCCGCTGCGCGTACGGGCCATCCACCGGCTCCTGCACCGGCTGCCGGTCGCGGACGCCCTCGCCGCCGTCGGCGGTGCCTTCCGGGTCCGCACCCTCGAAGGCTCGCTGCCGCAGGCCCTCGACGCGCTCGCCGAGGCCACCGGCAAGGACGGCAACGCCTTCGTCCTCGCCGGCGACGGCCGCTTCCACCTGCTCGACAGCCCCGATCCCGGACTCCTCGCCCGTACGGTCCCCACCGACCGCCCGGAGGCCTGGCGGACCCTCGACGCGACGGTCCTGCACTCGGTCCTGCTGGAGCACATCTGGCACGTCCCCGACGACCCCGAGCACATCGGCTACATCCATGAGACGGCCGCCGCCGTCAAGCAGGCCGAACGCCACGGCGGCACGGCCGTCCTCATGCACCCCGTCTGCGAGGACGTCGTCCGCGAACTCGCCGAACAGGGCGTCACCATGCCCCGCAAATCCACCTCCTTCGGCCCCAAACCGGCAACGGGCCTGGTTCTGCGGAGCCTTGCGCTGAACTGAACGCCGGAGAAACGCCGAAGGGCGGAACCCCCGGTCGGGGGTTCCGCCCTTCATGCGGTCAACTCGGCCGCGATCAGCCCTTGTCGGCGTCCGACGCCTCGTCCTCGGCGGACTTGACGGTCTCGGCGGTCTCGGCAGCCTTGGGGGCCTCTGCGGGCTCCTCGGGCATGACCGGCTCGACGAACTGCGGGGTCTCGACGGGCTCCGCGGTCTGCGGGGCCTCGGCCGGGGCGTCGGTGTCCTCGGCCGGGGTCTCGGTCTCGTCGGCCTCGACCATGGCGTCCGTGAACTCGACGCCGTCCAGCTCCGCGAGGCGGTCGGAGGCGTCCGTCATGCCGCCCTGGTCCGCTTCGAGGGCCTTGGCGAACCACTCGCGGGCCTCGTCCTCACGGCCCACGGCGAGCAGCGCGTCGGCGTAGGCGTAGCGGAGGCGGGCGGTCCACGGCTGGACCGAGTTCGAGGCGAGCTCGGGGCTCTGCAGGGTGACGACGGCGGCGTCGGCCTGGCCCATGTCCTTGCGGGCACCGGCGGCGACGAGACGCATCTCGACCTGGCCGGCCTTGTCGAGCTTGTGCACCTCGGGCTCGCCGGCCATGGCCAGGGCGCGCTCCGGGCGGCCCATGCCGCGCTCGCAGTCCGCCATCACGGGCCACAGCTCGACGGAGCCGGTCATCCGGCGGGCGGCGCGGAACTCCGCGAGGGCCTCGGAGTACTTGCCCGTGGCGTACGCGGCGAAGCCGGCGGCCTCGCGCACGGCGGCGACGCGGGACGCGAGGCGCAGGGCGATCTTGGAGTACGCGTAGGCCTGCTCAGGCTCCTCGTCGAGCAGCTTGGCGACCATGACGAGGTTGCGCGCGACCTCCTCGGCCAGGCCCTTCGGCAGGCTCATGAGCTCCTGCTTGACGTCCGCGTCGATCTCGTCGCCGGTCACCTCCTCGGGGATCGGCAGCCGCTTCACGGGCTCACGGTCGTCACGGCGGTCGTCACGCCGGTCGTCACGACGCCCGTAGCCGCCGGAACGGTCGTCACGCCCACCGCGGTAGCCGCCGCCACCCTGACGGTCGTCGCGGCGGCCGTAGCCACCACCCTGGCGACCACCGCGGTCATCACGGCCACCACGGAACCCACCACGGTCGTCGTCACGGCGCGGCGCGCGGTCGTCGCGACGGAAACCGCCGCGCTCGTCGTCACGACGCGGGGCACGGTCGTCACGACGCTCGTCACGACGGAAGCCACCGCGCTCGTCATCGCGACGCGGCGCACGGTCGTCACGACGGAACGACGGACGCTCATCACGACGGTCGTCACGACGGAACCCACCACGGTCGTCATCACGACGCGGGGCACGGTCGTCACGACGCTCGTCACGACGGAAGCCACCGCGCTCGTCATCGCGACGCGGCGCACGGTCGTCACGACGGAAGGAAGAGGGACGGTCGTCGCGACGGAAGCCACCGCGCTCGTCGTCGCGACGGGGGGCGCGGTCGTCACGACGGAACGACGGACGCTCATCACGACGCTCGTCACGACGGAACCCACCACGGTCGTCATCACGACGCGGGGCACGGTCGTCACGACGCTCGTCACGACGGAAAGAGGGACGCTCGTCGCGGCGGAAACCGCCACGGTCGTCGTCACGACGGGGGGCACGGTCATCGCGGCGCTCGTCGCGACGGGAGCCACCGCGCTCGTCGTCGCGACGCGGCGCACGGTCATCACGACGGAAAGAGGAAGGACGGTCGTCGCGACGGAAGCCACCGCGCTCGTCGTCACGGCGCGGGGCGCGGTCGTCACGACGGAAGGAAGAGGGACGGTCGTCGCGACGGAAGCCACCGCGCTCGTCGTCACGACGGGGGGCACGGTCATCGCGGCGCTCGTCGCGACGGAAGCCACCGCGCTCGTCATCGCGACGGGGGGCGCGGTCGTCACGACGGAACGACGGACGCTCATCACGACGGTCGTCACGACGGAAACCACCACGGTCGTCATCACGACGCGGGGCACGGTCATCGCGCGGGAAGGTGGGACGGTCGTCGCGGCGGAAGCCACCGCGGTCGTTGTCCCGGCGGGGGCCGCGTCGGTCGTCGTCACGTCGCTGTGCCGGCCGGTCGTCGCGGCGGAAACCTCGACGCTCGCCGCCCGAACGGTCGTCGGGAGAGTTGGTGGACATCGACGTGACTCCTGTCTTGAGGTACCGCAGTCATTCTCGCGCAACCGGCTGGTCGGCGCGCTTCGGAAAAAACAAAAGGACCCTTGGTCCCAGCGTGAACGCTGGGACCAAGGGTCCTTGAAATATTGTTCGGCGGCGTCCTACTCTCCCACACGGTCCCCCATGCAGTACCATCGGCGCTGAAAGGCTTAGCTTCCGGGTTCGGAATGTAACCGGGCGTTTCCCTAACGCTATGACCACCGAAACCCTATCGGTTTCGAGCGAACAAGCACACTCTTCAATTAAGTGGTTCTGCTCAAAGCCAGCAACTGTTCGTTGCTTCAGAACTAACACAGTGGACGCGAGCAACTGAGGACAAGCCCTCGGCCTATTAGTACCAGTCAACTCCACACCTTGCGGTGCTTCCATATCTGGCCTATCAACCCAGTCGTCTACTGGGAGCCTTAACCCCTCAAGGGGGTGGGAGTCCTCATCTCGAAGCAGGCTTCCCGCTT
>NZ_JBSFWT010000133.1:0-12868 GCF_053594975.1 Streptomyces sp. NPDC002537 | reverse complement strand
GAACAACTCCCACAGGCCGTCCGGCACCAACCGCTCCACCAGATTCGTCACCAGACCAGACTGCCGCAAGATCACAACCAAATGAAACGGCTTGTTAGTGAGCTCCTTACCTGCGAGAGGGCTGGGACGGGCTTGGTTGCGTCTTCTGCTCTGCTCCTGCAGGGCCTTCCTCAGAGGCACTCACGCTGGCCCCGCCCTCGACGGACTTCTTGGGCAGCTCTGGAGAGTTGCCCTTCTCGACCTTGGCCGGTTGGCGCCTCCCCTGCCCTGCAGCGGCTGCTCGGGCTGCGCCCGGTCCACACCGCAGGCAGGACCAGGTCCTGGGACCGACGATGCCGTCACTTTCCACTCGACAGGTTCGCTGGAATGCCCGGACAGCTGCTTCGGTCTTCGGGCCGAAGTCTCCGTCCACGCTGCTGCCGACGTCATAACCCCAGTGCCGAAGGGCGCATTGCGCCTCCTCCACGGTTGGCCCCATGTCTCCTCTCTGGACAGTATGAGGGATGACCTCGCTGTCCTTGCCGCACGAGAATACTTTGCTCAGCGGGATGGAGAAGCTCTGCGACCCTGCGGCAGCAGCTGAACTGTTCGGGGACGCGGCGCCTAAGACTCCAACCAGCACGGCAACTGATACAGCAGCAGCGGATCTCAGGGCGGAATTGGCCCGTAGGTTTTCCATTCTTCACACCTCTCTGTTGCGCGTCCTTCTGCGGATGATGCTTCGAATCAGAGGCTACGGTTTCTGATGTGGATTCTGTCGACCTATTGGGCGCTAGATATTTTCTGAGTTGGCAAAGAATCTAGCGGTGCGAGTAGTGCAGTTAAAGACTACTGCCTGTAGGTTTGGCCGAATAGCAATGTCTGGCGATCGGATGGCGAGTCACTCCTACGGGTAATGTAACCACCAAAGCCCCGCTTACTCCTGCCTGTTCCGAGAAGATACACCCAAGGGCTCAGGAATGCGTCAGGGAAGACGTGAGGGTTTACCCTACCCCCCCACTATCTCTGATTACCTTACAATGCTTTACTTGCCCTGTCTCTTGGCTGAGAGGAGCTCACCTGAATGGGTTATCCGGCTGGACGGAGCACTGCACGTTGCTCCTGTGGTGAGCGTGGCAGGCCCGGCCAATCTTGCACCCCTGATCTTCAGTCCCTCACGCATCTCCCCCGAAGGGCCGGTAGGCGTATGCCTGAGCCTCCCCTCGTAGAAGTCATCTCATTTGACCTAACGAAACCCTCCATACAACGAGGGGATGGACGGGGGCACCCGTTCTTGGCGGCCTGGAAGGCTTCCACGATCGCCCAGCGGGACCCGGCGACCCGGACCAGCTCCCCGGCCGTGGTGCCGTTGGGCGCGTAGGCGAGGTAGTAGGCGATTTTGTCGGTCCGGGCTGCAGCGGGCCAGCATCCACCGTTGATGTGTCGGTGCGTCGCCGTCGAAGACGTCAATGGTCGGCAGGCGGGCGGCGGCCCAGTCGTAGACCCGCGGGCCCTTCGTCCCGTCGCCGCACCAACAACTTGACAACGCCCGCGAAAACATATCTGTGACATCAGCGGACAGCGTGGTACATGACCCGTCCGGTCCATAAGAGCTCCCGGCGGACGTGCCCGCCAGGCTTGGGGGCATGCCAGATGTAGCCGTTCCCTGCGTACAGGGCGACGTGACCGATGGTGCCGTGTCGGGGGAAGAAGACCAGGTCGCCAGGCCTGCGGTGCTGTACCGTAATGGGCCGCGTGAAGGCGAACTGTGCCGCCGCGGTACGGGGGAGCATCTTTCCTGCTCTGCGGTAGGCGTACTGAGTCAGTCCAGAGCAATCGAATGTACGTGGTCCGGTGGCACCCCATCGGTAGGGCGCGCCTTTAAGGGCTTGGGCGGTACGTAAGGCCATGAGCCTGGGCTCCAGTGCTGCAGCTTTCTGGGTAGCGCAGGGGAGCATTGTGATGAGGATTGACGCAAGGCCGAGAGCGCAGGTGGCTCTTGGGTGCGTCGGCAGGAATAATTTCTGTCGACGAGAAGGGTCATGCACTGTGATGGTGGACATGCAGATCCTTTCGTTCAGGGCACGGTGCTGCGCTGGGCGGGACCATGCACCATGCGACCCGGCCCCGGATGCGTCGGGGTTCGGCCTCTGCATCGGTACAGAGCATTCTGAAGTAGAGGTCTGGGCTGCGTGATGCCAGTGTGTGGGGCATGTATGCAGCGACTGCTGCCGAGCTCGTATGAAGCGGTTCCGTACCGAGCGCCAGCATGCAGGCACGTCCGGAAGCGGCTGGGTGGCGCTTGAGCTTGAAAGTGTGTGCAGGAGCTGGCGCCAGGGATTTATCTACTTACTGGTTTTGGCAAGCCTTCCGCCAGCTGTAGATAAACCGTGTGATAGGGAGCGCCATTAGCGTGGAGCTCGTAAATTCCGGAAGAAACCGGAGCCGTCTTCCAGGATATTTGGTAGAGAATTCACAGTCCTGCTGTCGCCTGGTTCAACGAACTGGGAATCCTGGTGAGCCCGGGACGTTTGCGTCTGAGACAGGCATCGTCTGGCGTGCCGAGCGTCGCCGGAGTATTGGGGAGGCAGCGACAGCGGGTGAAGGAGCCGGTTGGCTGAGAGAGTTCTGCCTGGCCTGGGGCGGGGTAGGCAGCGATACCTCCCGGAGAAAGCGGCATCTGAATCCTGGCATGGCGTGAAAATCTTTCCTGATTCAGTACTACCGCGTTCGAACCGTTGTTTCCTTGCTCGGCGGTGGCGTCCGCGAGGAAGGAAAAATCCTCTCACAGGGGACTGGCGCTTTGATTTTTGCAGCATAATATCATTCCTTCGCCGATTGCCTGAGGGTATTCCCTGTTCACGAGAAGAACAGCATGGAGGCCGGTACCTCTGCAAGGCGTAAAGGCCTGCACGACCGGTGCTGGTTATCGCACAGAAGCGCTCTCAGCAAACCTTGGCAGGGGACCGACACCTCGTCCTCGTAAGCATCAGTTATCAAAAGTCGAAGGGTTGGCTGTCGGCCAACAGAGGGACATGGCCATGCCGGAACGCACCGCAGGTATTGAACCGAAACGGTCTGGTTGCCTTATTAAGGATCTTCAGCGTTGCTGCTTGAGGGTGAGGACGGCCTGGGTCATTGACGTGAGGCGGTTGGGGCTGCAGCGTGCTTTTCGGAAGAGGCGCCAGCACTTGAGGCGGGCGAAGGCTCGCTCGACCGGCGTCCGCAGTGCCGTTTGAAGGGGGTGCAGAAGGTTCCGCTGGCCCCTTCGTAGGCTTTGTCCGCGAGGACAGGGACCTTCAGCCGCTCACAGATGGTGATGGTTCGGTGGGTGCGGGCCGCGGTGATGTCCACGGTCCGGCCCGGCAACGCGGGTGAGAACCAGAGCAGTTCGCCTGCGGGCCCGGTGACGGCCTGGATGTTCACGCCGTGCCGCCTGGCCTTCCCGGAGTAGTCCGCTTCCCTGTCGCCTACGCGGTCGCACTCGGCGATCGTCCCGTCCACCAGGACATACTCCGGCCGGGTCTTCCTCAGCACGCGGGTGAGGGACGGTGCCCGGGCGGCCAACAGCTCGGTCACGCTGTGCACGTAAGCGTGGGCCGTGCCCTCGCTGATCCGGAAGCCGGCCGCGAGCTTCGCCAGAGTGATGTGCTCACGCAGATACACCAAGACCACCAGGGCTCGCTGGGAAGGCCGGAGTTTGCACCGACGGTCACCCTCGCGGGTGACGATCAGCATCGTGACTCATTCGACGAGGGCGTGCGGCAGGTCGAGTGCGCAAGGATGGACAACCAACGAGGCCCTCTGGCTGCTGGGTTGGGAGGTGAGACATCCCGATCAACAGTCCGAGGGCCTCGCTTGTTACGGGCCCGCCGCTGTCACTCGATCAGTGGCCACGCTGAAGATCCTTATTGGATGGTGTAGCGGACGTGGTGGGCGTGGAAGTAGCCGCGCACGATGTGGGTCTGTCGCTGGCGGCGGTGGAGGAAGCGGCGGGTCTCGTAGGCGAGGTCGTCCGCGGACCGGGCCCGGGCGGCGTGGACGTGGCGCTTGACGTCGGCGTTCAGCAGCTCGTCGGGGTTGAGCTCGGGGCTGTAGCCGGGCATCAGGTGGAGCTCGATGCGCCCGGTGTTCTCCTCCAGCCAGGCGGTCACGGCTTTGCTGCGGTGGACGGGGTGCCGGTCGGCGATGACGTGGACCTTGCGGCTGGCCTGGCGGGCGAGGCGGTCCAGGAACGCGGTGAAGGTCCTGGCGGTGAACTGCTCGGTGAACACAGTGAAGCAGAGCGTGCCGCGGGAGGCGATCGCGGACATGATGTTGACCTTGAATCGCCGGCCGGACACCCGCACGATGGGCGTCTGGCCCCTGGGCGCCCAGCTCCGGCCGGGCGGTGCGGTGTCCGAGCGCAGTCCGCACTGGTCGGCCCAGGCCACCTGCGCGTTCTCCGCCTTGGCCTGGACGGCGATCGCGGGGTACTCCTCCTGCAGCCAGGCATCCACCTTCGCCTGGTCCTGGCAGCAGGAACGGCGGTCCGGGCACTGCGGGGAGAAGCCGTGCCGGCGCAGCCACTTGCCCACTCCCTGTTCGGTCATCGTCACCCCGACGACCATCCGGATCAGCTCGGCCACAAGCCTGCGGGTCTACAGCGGGCCGCCGATCAGCAGCTGTTTGGGCGTGTAGTCGGCCATCGCCTGGAACAGCACCGCACGGTCCTCGGGACTGACCAGCTCACCTGGCCCCGAACGGGACTTGACCGGCGCCGCAAGCGCCTCCCGGCCCGCACCCTTGTACTTGCGCCACCAGGTACCGACCGACCTCTCGCCGACACCGAACACCTCGGCCGCCTGCCGGTACGAACCCACCGCACCCGCCTCCAGCGCGGCCACCACCCGCAGCCGCACCACCTCCTGCGCAGCCGACGACAACCACCGCGCATCCCCCACCTCGATCACACCCCCCAACGAGCAAAGCAACCAGACAGTTTCGATTCAATAAGCAACTGAGGTTTTCGCTTTGGGGTGACGGTCATGGTGGGATGAGGGTCAGTCTGTCCGGTCTCGGTGATGAAGCCGTCGAGGAGGGCAGGGCGGTACTGCATCCGTTTGAGCCGGGTCCGGGTGTCCGGGTGCGTGCGGCGAGCTGGCCGGTGGTGCCGGCGGCAAGGTTGCCCAGGCTGTTCTTCAGATGGGCCCATACGCCCTCGGCCGGGCTGAGGTCCGGCGCGTATACCGGGAGGCGGAAGACGGTCAGTCAGTCCTTGCGGGCTGCCAGCAGTTCCCGCATCGCGGTGTCCTTGTGCTGGGTGGAGTTGTCCCACCGTCCGCACCCCCTACTACGGACACCGTGAACTCCCGGACCACTACCAGCGGTTCAACCGCGTCCACACGCGACTCCGGGCGCCGGGCGAACGCGCCTTCGCCTGGCTGAAGTCCTGGCGCATCCTCCGCCAGGCCCGATGTTCAACCAACCGCATCAGCCGCATCGCCCAGGCCGTCCACACCACCCTGACCTGCGGCTATTCAGGATGAAAGATGTTCAGTGAGGAACCGTTTTAGAGTTGGGGGACTCGTAGCTGTGTCCAGGTGGTGGGGCCGGGGATGCCATCTGCGTCTTTGCCACTGTAGCCAAGTTTGCGTTGCCAGGCGGCGTAGGAGGCCAGGTCGCCGGATCCCCAGGTGTCGGTGTTGGCGGTGGATGTGTAGTGGTCACAGCCTTCTGTGATGAGCCGGGTGCGCATGGAAGCGATGATGGGGGAGCGGCGGCCGGTAGCGAAGAAGTTGCTGCCAGGGAACGGCACGAGGTTTGTGCTGGTGGTGTCCGGCGTGGTGGGTTTTTGGGTGGTGATGCTGGCTGCGATGCGTAGGATGGCTGGGCGTTGGTTCTTGATGGCTTCGCCGGGGCATGCGCTGTGGCCTCCCCAGGCGCTTCCGCCCATGCCGTGCCAGCCGATGCCGGGTCTGGTGACGTTGTCGGTCTGTTGGAGGGGGAATTTGTGGACCGAGTACATCCAGGCGATGACGCGGGCAGTGGCAGCGAGTTGCTGGTCGGTCAGGGCCTGGCCGGAGTGTCCTTCATGTTCGATGGATAGCCATGTGCGGTTGCCGGAGCCTTGTGCCCAGGCGCGGTCGGCTGTGTCCACCCATTGGTAGATGCGTCCATCTTTGCCGACGCCGAAATGGGCGCTGGCCTGGGCGGAGGCGTTGCGGAACCAGCTGTCGCTGCCGTCCAGGGTTCCTTCCATGATGTGTAGGATTACGCCGTTGACTGATTCCTGCCCGTTTTTGGTGCAGTTGGGTACGGGGCGCCAGGTGGCGCCGGGCATGCGAGCCATGTCTCCTACCTCTCTGGTAACTCGGAAGGGGGGCGTGGGATGGGGAATCCGGAGCGGACGAGGACCGGAAGGATGTCAACAGCGTCTCTGATCCGTTACTGAGTTCGGCTCGTCAGGGTGATGTTGGGCTGTCGATGGTGAGTCCGGTTCCGGCGATGAAGCCGTCAAGGGTGTCGGGCCGGTACTGGAGGCGTTTGAGCCGGTTGCGAACGAGTGTCTCCAGGCGGTCGAGGGCGACGACGGCGAGGTTGGCCAGGCTGCGTTTGACGTGCGCCCACACGCCCTCGACCGGGTTCAGGCCAGGCGAGTAGGCGGGCAGCAGGAACACTGCCAGCCACTCACGCTCAGCTATCAAGTCCCGCATGGTGCGGGATACATGGGTGTTCAGCCGGTCCCACACCAGCACGATCGGAGCCTTGACGAGGTGGTGGACACCGTCGATCAGGGCGATGAAGTCGCGCTCGCCCATGCTGCGGCGCTTGCCCTTGCCCGCGGGGTGGGCGCGTAGACGGTGACACAACCGGGTGCGGGAGCCGGGCCGTATGGCGATCAGCCCGGCCACCGACAGCCGCCCCGAGCCCCGCCCGCTCACTGTCACGACCGGGGTGACCCCGCGCCGACCCTACGTGCGTCCTTTGGGCGGCCGTCGGGTGAACCCCCGCCTCGTCCTCGAAGCAGATGTAGCCCCCGCAGGCCGCCCGGGCTCTTTTATCTCCGCCCAGGTCGCCTCCTTCCACACCGCGACCGACTGCTCGTCGCGCTCGGCCACCCGCCGAGCGGGAACCTGCGGGGAGAATCCCAGCCGGTGCATCAGTCGCGTGGCGCCCGAGACGCTGTAGGAGACGTGGAATTTCCTGCCGATCAGTGCGGCCACTCGGCCGGCGGTCCAGACCTGGTCCTCCAGCCAGCCATGCGCCGCCGGACCCTGCTCGGGATATGCGGCCAGTCTGTCCAGGCAGCGCGGCGAGAGACGGCACCGTGATCCGCTCGGGCCACGGGACACCAGCGCCCCGGACCCGCCTTCCCGCCACATCTGATGCCACTGGTAGGCCGATTTCCGGCTCACCCGCAGCTGCCGCGCCACCTCCGGCGGCTTGATCTTCTGCTCGAACAACTCAGCCGCCTGCATCCGTACTGACTCCCGGCGCTGACGCCCCCCAGCGGTCAGCCCGCCCCCATCCGCATACCTCACACACCACGAGATACATCCAACACCCCAGCTTCATCAGGGACTTTGAAGAAGATCACCCTGACGAGCCGAAGTCAGTAAGCGGTGGCTGGGCCTGTCAAGGGTGTCGGTCTCCAGGTGTCGGCCAGGACGTACTTCCCGTGGCCGATCTTGCGGAGGAGGCCGTCGGCCACCCACTGGCCCATCTGTGTCGCGAAGCTGTGGGTGTTGCGGACGTTCAGGGCGGTTGCGACTTCCCGGGGAGTCCAGGCCCGGTCCAGGTCGGGGGACATGAAGTGCAGTACGCGGTTTCGGTAGCCGGCGCCGACTGGTCCGGGACCGCGATTGGCGCGTCGCCCGTCCTGTGGTGCGTCGTGTGCGGGTGGAGCGATGGCTGAGTAGTTCACCCGCTGCGATCAACGAATCAGAACCCCGGCCGTTTTGGGCCAATACATCAGCCCGGATTGAGGTCGACGACTGTGACGCTATTGGTGATTGTTTCTGTATGAGGTTGATATTCCAACGGAGTCCCAGGCATTTAGGACGGCTTGAACCTCTTCCTTCTCCCCATATAACGACCAGGCCGTAGATGTGGTCAGTCGTGCAAATTCTGCGAAGTCGGCATCACTGGCCAGGTCGCCTCCGGTGACTGTGTGGTACCAGATGTTCCCGGCACGTTCCCACGCATTGCCGCCGAGAGTTATAGCAGTGAGATAGAAGGCGCGGTTGGGGATTCCGGAATTTATGTGCACGCCGCCGTTGTCGCGTGATGTCCGGAGATAGCCCTCCATGGTGGTCGGCTGTGGATCCTTGCCGAGCTGTGGGTCGTCGTAAGCCGTGCCCGGCGCCTTGAGGGAGCGCAGTGCCATACCGTGGACGGTGGGACCAAGCAAGCCCTCGCCGATCAGCCAGTCGGCCTGCTCTGCGGATTGCCCGAGAGCGTACTGCTTGATCAATGCGCCGAAGACATCCGAGATCGACTCGTTCAGTGCGCCGGACTGGCCGTAGTACTCCAGATTGGCCGTGTACTGGGTGACGCCGTGGGTCAGCTCGTGGCCAATGACTTCTGCTGGAATTGTAAAATCATTGAAAAGATGGCCATCGCCGTCGCCGAAGACCATCTGACTACCGTCCCAGAAGGCGTTATTGTAACCTTCGCCATAGTGGACCGTGGCGACCAGAGGTAGCCCGGAGTCGTCGATAGAGTGTCGACCAAAAACCTTCAGATAAAACTCGAAGGTTGAATTAAGCCCGGCGCTAGCGCGGTTGACTGCCTCGTCTGTCGCGGGTGCATCACCCTCGGCGTGCACTTTCCTGCCCGGGATCTCTTGCTGGTTGGCAGCGTCGCAGACTGTACGTTGCGGTTTATTGGAAGGAGTGCCCGCTGGAGCCGTGATTCCGTAGGCCGCAGCAGTGCGGCGCCGTGTGCGGTGGAGGGCATCGTGCTCGAGAGTGCGTCGTGCGTAACTGGCGACTGCTGGATCCCTGGACTGGACAAGTTTGTCCAGTATATGAGGAGGAAGAATCATGCAAAAAGCTGATTCGGCTACATTCGTCATGTCATTCATTAGGTATCTCGTTTCGTCATGAATTTTCAAGCCGGGAAGCGGGCGTAGGTAATGCATCCTGAAGGTAACCCTTACAACGCCTAATGGAATGAGGTCGTTTGGTGCCGGTGGCCGTGTCCGGCAGGCGAGTTGAGCGTTGTCCGGAGCGTGGGGGCACCTCATACCATGGGCCGGATGCACTTCATGGTCTTCACCGAGAGTTTCACCGCCGAGGTGATGTGCCGCTTCCTGGACCGGCTTGCCGGCCACTTCGACCGCAAGGTCCATCTCGTGGTCGACGGGCACTCCGCCCACTGTTCCAAGAAAGTCCGCGATTGGTTCGCCGCTCACCCTGACCGGATCGGGCTGCACTTCCTGCCGTCGTACTCGCCCGAGCTGAACCCCGACGAGCTGGTCAACGCCGACCTCAAGCACAGCCTGCCCAAGCAGCACCGGGCCCGGAACTAGGCCGAACTCGCCGCGGAGGCCCGCCGCTTCTTCCGCAGACCCACACATCGTCCGCGGCTGCTTCGGCGGCCCACACGTCCGCTACGCCCTGGACAAGAACCCCATGAGTTTCTGATCAATAGGTAGTTGAGCGAACATTCGCCTGACTCCACGGCTTCAAACGCCTCCGCATCCGCTGGGAGAGACGAGCCGACATCCACGAAGCCTTCCTCCGTCTCGCCTGCTGCCTCATCACCCTCAGACAGATCAACTCATTCTGTTAAAGCGGCAGGGGCTGGAAGCGGAGCATCGGCCATTGCGCCAGCCCCTGACCCTACTCAGGCCCCCGTTTGGCAGATTCGTTATCTGATTCTGATGTGGGCGGTGCAGGGGCGGTATGGTGTCCGGTGATGGAACTTCCCAGGTAGGTGGCGAGGGCACCAACGGTTGCGCCGGACAGAGCAGACAAGACCCCGGCGAATTGTTGTGATACGGGTTGGTCGGACAGTGAGACTATGATTAGCGATGCGGAGAACGCGATGGAGACGCCGACGGCCAGAACCATCGCGATCATCCCAGGCCATGACCAGCAAGCCTCATATTTCTTGCTCATTAAATTCCTCTTCTTTCACTTTTCGCAGCACCTCGATCGTCCGGGCCTGCTCGGCGGCCAGTTTCCGCAGCCGCCTGAACTCCTCGCGCTCCTCACTCGTCAGTTCGCCGGACTGCCCCTGGCCACGGTCGGCCCTGGCCTGCCGGTACCAGCCCCGCAGGGACTCCGAGCTCACACCGAGCTCCCGGGCAACCTCGGTCACCGTCTTCCCGGAGGAATCGACCAGCGCCAGCGCGTCCCGCTTGAACTCCGCCGAGTGACGCTTCGTGTACCTATTGATCAGAAACGGTTTGGGTTCGGGGTCGTTGGTGGGGTGTGAGTGATCTGGTGGGGGGTGCGCGGCATCTGTCGCCGTCTGCGTAGGAGGCCCTGCGGCTTCGGGCGGTGGCCGCGTTGGTGGCGGGGCGGGACCGTGAGGAGGTGGCGGCGGTGTTCGGGGTGTTGCTGAAGGCGGTCGACAAGTGGTGGGCGAAGTGGCAGGTCGGCGGCCGGGAGTCGCTGGTTATGAGGCTGCGCGGTAAGCGGGTCGGGGTGCACCAGGTGCTCGGGGAGGCCGAGCAGGCCGCCGTGCGGCAGGCGGTCCTCGATCACCGGCCTGGTGACGTGGGGCTGAGTGGTCAGTTGTGGACGCGGCGGCTGGTGGGCGGGCTTGATCGCGAAGCTGTACTGGGTGTGGCTGACCGAACCGGGGGTGGGCAGGTACCTCAAGCGGTGGGGGCTGTCCTTCCAGCGTCCGGACAAGCGGGCCGTCGAGCAGGACCCCGGGACCGTAGCGTGCTGGCACCAGGAGTTCTGGCCGAAGATCCGCGCGAAGGCGAGGGCCGAGGGTGGTGAGATCCTCTTCGCCGACCAGGTCGGCTTCCGCTTCGACCAGGTCCCCGGCGGCACCTGGGGAGAGAGGGGGAAGACCCTCGTCGTGCGGCGGACCGGCAACCGGTTCTCGGTGAACGCGATGTCGGCGATCAGCACCAAGGGCCGGATGCACTTCATGGTCTTCACCGAGAGCTTCACCGCCGAGGTGATGTGCCGCTTCCTGGACCGGCTCGCCGGCCACTTCGGCCATAAGGTCCATCTCGTGGTCGACGGGCACTCCGCCCACCGTCCCAAGAAGGTCCGCGACTGGCTCACCGCCCACCCCGACGACGTCGGGCTGCACTTCCTGCCGCCGTACTCGCCCGAGCTCAACCCCGACGAACTGGTCAACGCCGACCTCAAGAACACCCTGCCCAAGCAGCACCGAGCCCGGAACCAGTACGAACTCGCAGCCGAGACCCGCAGATTCTTCCGCAGGCGCCAGCGCCAACCACACATCGTCCGCGGCTACTTCCACGGCCCCCACGTCCGCTACGTCCTGGACGAGAACCCCATGAGTTTCTGATCAATAAGACGCTTAAACGGCATATGTTCGGCTGTGCCGGGTTCCCGTTCCTTCGGAAACGCGTTCTTCTCACATGACGCTACGTAGTCAACTCGCGGAACTTGTGCCAGACCCCGAAGAAGACCGTCCTGGACAGCCGACGGATCACCACGAAATATCGAGGCTGATGGCCTGAATTTGAAGAGGCGGGATTCTATCCAATGTCGAGGACGGTAACCACGATCTTCTCTTCGCGGCGCTTGGCTCGGCATCACACCTTGTGCCTCGAGGGAAAGGCGATACACACGGGTTTCGGGGCAGGCAGGCGGCGGTGAGCTTGGCCAAGAGCTCGTGATGCTCGGCCTTGAGGTTGTCGGGCCTGGCCAGCAGCATCCGGGCGAATCTGCGCGCGGAGATGTGGCTGCGGTCGGCGTCCGCACGGCCTTGGTTGATGTACTTGTGCAGGAGGTTCAGACAGCCCGTGAACCCGAGGGCCTTGATCTCTTCGAAGAGGTGCAGGACGGGGACGGCGGGGGCCGCGGCCCGGCGTTTGCGCAGGTGCTCGCGGTAGGGATCGACGAGGCTGGCGCGGTATTTGGGGACGCGTGTCGGCGTACTCGTTGAAGTGGCTCTGGCAAGAATTTCGTAGCCGGAGATCATCTCGGTGCGGCGGTCGGCCGTAACGGGGGAGTGTCTAATCAACGGCGGATCCGATGATCAAGGAGACGCCTGATGAGCGAGACCATCACCGAGTACTCGGCCGTGGAGGAGCTGGCCGTCGAGCCGGCTGCGGAGTCGGTTTCGGACGAGCAGTTGATCGCGATGCTGGTCGACCGTGCCCGTACGGACGGGCTGCAGCTGACCGGGGAGGGCGGGCTGCTGCAGCAGCTGACAAAGCGGGTGCTGGAGTCCGCCCTGGAGGGCGAGATCACCGATCACGTCGGCTACGAC
Source organism: Streptomyces sp. NPDC002537 (assembly GCF_053594975.1). NCBI lineage: Bacteria > Bacillati > Actinomycetota > Actinomycetes > Kitasatosporales > Streptomycetaceae > Streptomyces > Streptomyces sp. NPDC002537. The sequence goes on along the minus strand of NZ_JBSFWT010000133.1, from coordinate 475 downwards.
AAGCACGACGCGACAGGCAGGAACAGCGGTAACAGCCGCAACGGGACCCGTTCGAAGACCGTGCTGACCGACGTCGGCCCCGTCGAGGTGAGGGTGCCCCGCGACACCGTCGGCACCTTCGAGCCGCAGATCGTCCGCAAGCGGCAGCGCCGGCTGACCGGCATCGATGAGATGGTCCTCTCGCTCTCCGCGAAGGGACTCACGCACGGGGAGATATCCGCCCACTTGGCCGAGGTCTACGGGGCGAGCGTGTCCAAGCAGACCATCACCACGATCACGGACAAGGTGATGGAGGGCATGGCTGAATGGCAGTCGCGCCCGCTCGACCGCGTTTACCCGGTGGTCTTCGTGGACGCCATTAACGTGAAGATCCGCGACGGCTAGTGTCTCGTGATCCCGTTCGTATCACTTTGAGTTGTTTGCAACGAGTTTCTTGATGTTGGTCTGGATGAGGCGGACCTTCGCCAGGATCTCT